>JAAYJM010000022.1 GCA_012522895.1 Ignavibacteria bacterium | reverse complement strand
TTAAAATCTTGATTTTTAGTAAAATTCTCAATGCTCTTTTGAAATATATTATAAAAAATAGTGCCTTACTTTGCAGCTGAATAAAAGAAAAATTGAAAAAAAATAAAATAAATTTTGTTTATTTAAAAATATTTTGTTATTTTTATTATGCTATCAATTATTATAAAATAGCATTATTTTATTGTTTTATAAATACTTACAAGAAAGCGAGGTATTATGGCTCGAGACAATCCGGTTGTCAATAATCAAAACCAAACGCCAATTTTTCAGAACTATTCCCTCAGTAATTTTCATAAAATAAAGCAACTACAAAAATTTGATAAGGATTTCTTATTTGAAATAGAAGTAGTTGGAAATGTCCTCCCTTTCAAAATTAACAACTACGTTTTAGACAATTTAATTGATTGGGACAAAGCACCTGAGGATCCAATTTTTGCTTTGACCTTTCCTCAAAAGGGAATGCTTGAAAAAGAAGATTTTGACACAATAGCAAATGCTTTAAAGGGTAAAAAGTCAAAGAAGGAGATAAATCTACTCGCGAACCAAATCCGCGCTCGGTTAAACCCTCAGCCCGCTGGGCAAATTGAGTTAAACAGTCCAACATTTCAAGGGACAAAGCTATTAGGTTTGCAAAGGAAATATAGAGAAACAGCTCTTTTTTTCCCAAGGCAAGGGCAGACCTGCCACGCATATTGCACTTTTTGTTTTCGTTGGCCCCAGTTTGCTGGACTTGACGAATTGAAATTTGCATCAAAAAAATTTGATGATGAAATCAGGTTTATAGAGCAGAATAAAAATTTGACTGATATCCTGATTACTGGCGGCGACCCGATGACAATGAACTATAAAGTTTTTTCGTCATACATAGAAAAACTACTTAAAGCCGATATCCGCCATATAGATATAATAAGAATTGGGAGTAAATCCCTTGCTTATTGGCCCTATAAATTTACAGAAAAAAAAGAATCGGGCAAGTTTTTAAAACTGTTTGAAAAAATTGTAAACTCTGGTAGGCAACTTGCTTTTATGGCTCATTTTTCACATTATCGTGAGCTTCAAACTGAGGTCGTAAAAAATGCAATTAGTAGAATACGTAGCACAGGCGCAATCATTAGAACGCAAAGCCCTGTAATAAAACGTATTAACGATGATCCAAAAATTTGGATAAAAATGCTGAAAGAACAAGCGCGGCTCGGCTGCATTCCATATTATATGTTCATTGCCCGCAACACAGGCGCCTACAATTATTTCAACGTCCCCTTAGTCAGGGCTTGGGAGATATTTCGCGATACATATAAAAGTGTTAGCGGGACTGCTCGAACAATGCGAGGACCTGTAATGTCTTGCCTTTATGGTAAAATCCAAATGTTAGGTGTAGCGGAAACTGAGAAAAATAATGTGCTTGCCCTAAGATTTTTACAAGCAAGAGAGCCTGACTGGGTTCAGCAGCCCTTCTTTGCTGAATACAAACCAGACGCAATGTGGTTTACAGAACTTAAGCCTGCTTTTGGAAAGGAAAAGTTCTTTTTTCAATAATTTGCTTTCCAATAAAATTCAAAATGCTCTGCAATTTTTCTGCAAAGACTGATTATCCCGCTGGGATTAAATTATTAATTGTTTTTTAATTTAACCCCTCGGGAATAAGCATAGTCGCGGACAAATTTTTCTACAATAATATGTCTATTGGATATATTGCAAGACTTTTCTGTTGACTTTTACAAAAGCTAAAATGTTTAGATATGCAAATACGGCAGCGTTATTTTTCAATAATAAAAGGAATAGTAAGCTGTTTGTTATTTGCAAAATACTTAATAAAATACATTCCGCTTGAAAAGCCTTTCTGATTTAATAAATATCGAATTTCCTTGCTTTCCGCACTTATTGAAAGCCTGTCGATTTCCCTTCCGTAAATATCGAAAATAGAGAGTTGAGTTTCTGCATCTTTTGACAGCTCAGGCAAAGAAATATTTATATAATCTTTTGCTGGATTCGGATAAATATTAAAGTCGCTTTTACTAAGCGCTTCAAAAACGCTTGTTGATATGCTTTGACAGTTCGTAGTTCCAATCAAAGAGTGGACGGTGCAAAAGTGGTAAGCGTCACTGCTTTCTGCTTGTAACAGCCAGTAAGGCTCGTATAACTCAATATTTTCTAAGCTTGTGTTAACTAACAAAATAATTTGAAACAAATCAAGATTTTTGCCCTCATTATAAAAGGTCTGGAAATCTGAATTATTTTTTAAATTTTCTGCTAAAAAATAGCTGTCTTTCCATTCAATTTCATCAAGGAAATTGTATTCGTTAAAAAACTCATCAAACTCAAGCTCTTCGTCAGGCAAAACGTGCGAGACAAAGCCCATCATCGTGTTAATTACAAGGACAAATGCATTCTTTGTTGTGTCAGCAGCATCTACGAAAACGTAGAGCCACATTTCTGAGTCGCCGTTACTCAAATCGAAAGCGACAGATATGGGTATTCCATTATAATCCATGACATAATTCTCGGTCATAATTGCGATTAATTTTGGATTCTGCATTGCACTTAGCTCTGGCACGCTTTGAGCTTCTTTAAGCCCATCTTTTGCAGAAAATTTTATGAGCAATTGTGCATTTGCAGGTATAGTTACTATAAATGCAAATGCGATTACGAAAAATAAGGCAGAGAGTTTTTTCATTGGTTTTCTCCCAAATAAGTTAATAAAAATTATATAGTTGGCACTGTTACTAAAGCATTGTCAATTAGACGAGTTTTCCCAAGATACGCAGCAATTAAAAGAACAATTTGCTGGCTTGGCAAAAACTCCTCTGGCTCAAAAAGGTATTCTGAATCGGCAGCGGCAGCATAATCAATTCTTATATAGGGAACAGAGCGTAACTCTTTATGCATCACTGCGTTAACAATTTTCCTTCTCTTTTCTCCTTTTTGAACGATAGAAATTGCTTCTCCTAAAGCTTTATAGATAATTGTTGCGTCCTTGCGCTCTTGCTCGGAAAGATAGACATTTCTTGAACTCATAGCAAGTCCATCTTCTTCGCGTGTCGTTGGCGCGATAATCATTTGAATATTCATATTCAAATCTCTTATTAATTGCTTAATCACAAGGGTTTGCTGAAAATCCTTTTGACCAAAAATTGCAAAATGCGGCTGAGTTGCGTTCAAGAGCTTGGCAACAACTGTTGCAACACCATTGAAATGAGTGGGACGCATTGCACTCTCAAATTTTGAAGTAATCCCCGTAATAGCAATAAGAGTTCCATAGTTTTGCGGATACATTTCACTTGCAGAAGGGCAGAACAAATAGTCGGAGCCGGCTTCTTCAGCTAATTTTATATCTCTTTCCATATCGCGCGGGTATTTATCAAAATCTTCATTAGGAGCAAATTGCAATGGATTTACAAATAAAGTTGTAATAACAATATCAGAGGAGCTTTTTGCTTTTTTGATTAAATTCAAATGCCCATCGTGAAGATAACCCATCGTAGGAACGACAGCAATTTTTTTATTTTCTCGCTTTAAAGATGCCGATATAGCTTGCATCTCCGATATTTTTTCTACTAAAAGCATTTTTTTTAATTGTTAATTGTTAATTGTTAATTATTAATTATTAATTGTTAATTATTAATTGCATAAAGCTGCTGCTCGCTTTTTAATGAAACTGTTATTTTTCTTTTAAACAATATTTTTTCAAAAAATCATAGAACTCACGCTGCCAAAGGACTGCGTTTTGTGGCTTCAAAATCCAATGGTTCTCTTCTGGGAATGTGATTAGCTTTGATGGAATGCGTTTTAATTGCGCAACAGTAAAAGCTTCAAGTGCTTGCGAATATGGAACGCGAAAATCATTTTCCCCTGTAATAATTAAAATTGGAGTATCCCAATTGTCTGCAAATTTATGTGGAGAATTTTTATTGTAAAACTCATCATTTTCCCAGTATGGACCTCCATATTCCCAGTTGGGGAACCAAAGCTCTTCAGTAGAGCCATACTTACTTATCATATTGAAAACGCCGCTATGGGCAATTAATGCAGAAAAGCGTTTTTCGTGATTTCCAGCAAGCCAAAACACTGCATAACCACCAGCACTTGCTCCGACAGCGGCAACTTTGGATTTATCAATATAGGGCTCTTTCAACATTTCGTCAGTTGCATATAAAATGTCTTGCATCGGCAAACCGCCCCAATCCCCGGTGATTGCATCGCACCAGTCCTGACCAAAGCCCGGCATTCCGCGTCTATTTGGGGCAAGCACGACATAGCCTTGCGAAGCCATTAAGTAAAAATTCCAACGGAAGCTAAAATATTGACTGATTGTGGACTGCGGACCGCCTTGGCAGTATGTGAGCATCGGGTATTTTTTTGTAGAATCAAAATCGGGAGGATAAATTACCCAACAATGCACTTTTTTCCTGTCTCGGCTTTGGATCCAGCGCTCACGTATTTCTATCGGCTTTAAATTTTTATAAGTTTCTTCGTTTACATTAGTTAATTGAGTAGCAGCGCCTCCCTTTGCTGGAAATGAATAAATATCAGTAGGATGCATCATATCGCGTCTGCCAACAACAATCGTTTTTCCATCGGGACTTATGTTAAGCTCGCCGTCATAATTTACTCGTCCTTCGCTTATTACTTTCCATTTTCCTGAGGGGAGTTCCATTTGATAAACCTGGACGACTGGTCCATCTTCAGCAGAAAGATAAATACTTTTGCTGTCGGGAGCCCAAACAACTTGCCCAACCCACTGGTCTAAACTGCTGCTCAGCTCGCTTATGTTCTCCGTTTTTCTATCATAGAGCATAAGTCGAATTCTATCAGACTCAAAGCCAGCGCGTCTTTGACTTAAAAAAGCAATCCATTTCCCGTCTGGAGAGTAAAGTGGGGCAAAGTCCGCACCGAACATTTGAGAGCTAATATTTTTTGTGCTTCCATCTTGCACTGAATAGACGAACACATCATTATTAGTGCTTTCTGCTATATCAAAAACTTTTTTCGATGTGTATGCAATTTCTTTGCTATCGGGAGACCAGCAAATTTGCTCCTTGCCTCCAAAGGGTGGAACTGGAACGTCATATTGCTCGCCTTCAATCAAATCTTTTAATGATTTATTTTCTATGTTATAAATGAAAAGATGGCTATTAGTTACGTCAAGCCAATGGTCCCAATGGCGGACTGGCAGTTTGCTATACATTCTTACCTTTGCTTTTGCTAAATCGGGATAAATGTCTGCTGACGCTTGTCTTAGTTTTATATCTTTTGTAAAAGACAGATATTTTTTATCAGGAGAAACTTTTAAATTTGAAAGACTTTGCTCATCGGAATAAAGGGTTTCTTCTTGTTTTGTGTCAATATTGAGTTTAATAATATTGCTTTTTTCGTTTTTCCGAACTATATATAAAATGTGCTTTCCGTCTGGAAACCAAACGGCATCATACTCGTTTTCTGGGCTGCTGGTGAGCTGTTTTTTTTCCTTTCCATCAATAGAAATAAGGTGCAAGTCGCGATAACTGCGGTTTTCTTCTATATTTGGAGTAGAAAGCGAGTAAAGTATCCATTTTCCATCGGGAGAAACTTGTATATCGCTCAATCGGTGCAAGGAATTAAGCTGCTCGGCGCTAAAATTTTCTTTTGCGTTCAAGTTTGATAAATTATTACTCATTGAGATAGTTATAAGTAAAAGGACTGTTAATAAAGAATAAATATTTTTTTTCATAATGACCTCAATTAATTAAAGATTTTATATAAAAAAGTTTCAAGAACATTCGGTTTTAAAAATATAGTAAGCACAATCCCCGCGAGGGCGCCCCAAAAGTGAGCATCGTGATTAATATTGTCTTTGGAATGGCGAGCAGCATAATAGCAATAAGCTAAATAAAGCAAAGCAAAGACAACTGCGGGAATTCCAAAGGGAATAAAAACAAGATAATAAAGCTGAAATGGTTCGAAAAGAATTAAGCTGAACAAAGCACCTGAAATTGCACCCGAGGCGCCAAGCGATTTATAAGCATAATTATCTTTATGTTTGATAATTGTTGTAACATCGCTTAAAATCATACTTGCAAAATAAATAATCAAAAAGCTTATTGTTCCAGCGTATAACTCTAATGTTTGGCAAAAAAACCAAAAAGTCCACATATTGAAAAGCAGGTGAAAAAAATCTGCGTGCAAAAAACCGCTTGTAATTACTAAATACCATTTCTTTTCATATATTACTTTCCAAGGGCTTAAAGCGTATTTTTCGATAATAGCAGGATTAATATACATTGCAAACAAGCTAAATGCGATTGTAATTGCAAAAATAATTAAACTGCTATTTCCACTTAGAATTTCCATTATTTATAATTATTTCTTAATTTTCAATTTAATTTTTATAAATTAAAAAAAATTGAGACAAAAAGCTAAAAGTATTTTGAGCTTTTTTGCAAATCTAATAGCAGAGTGATTAATAGAATAAAAAAAACAGAGCAAAAAAACTCTCTTTTGAAATTAGAAAAATAAAAAAACATTATGATTAAAATATTGCGCAATAGAAAAATAGATGAGCTTTTTGGCTCTGAAATCGAGTTTATTGATAGCGGGCTGATGACTGGCGAGGAAAATATGCAGTTCGATAGTGAGCGTATGCTTGCTCTATCGAAAAATCAGTGCTTACCAATGTTTAGAATTTACGCTTGGAAACCCTGGTGCGTTTCTCTTGGTCAAAATCAAAAAATTGAAAGTATTGACCAAGAAAGCGCTGCTCGGCATAAAATAGACATTGTTCGCCGTCCAACTGGTGGTCGCGCTGTTCTCCATTCCGAGGAGCTTACCTATTCCATAACAGTTAAATTGACAGATGAAAGAACGAGCCAATTTGTTTATCAGAAAGCGCATCAGATTTTGCTTGATAGTTTGAACAAATTAGGCTGCAATTTAGAATTTGTAAAATCGCAAGCAAATTTCCGCGATTTTTACCAAAAATCAATCAGTGCTGCTTCCTGCTTTGCAAGCTCGGCAAGGTATGAAATTGAGTTTGAAGGGAAAAAAGTAGTTGGGAGCGCCCAGCGGGTTTTTGGGGACGTCTTGCTTCAGCATGGCTCAATTTTACTTGGCAAAGGACATCATTTGCTTGCCGATTTAATAGCCGTAAAAAGCGAGGAGGACCGGCAAATAATACGTGAAGAAATAGAAGCACGCAGTATTTCGGTTTCTGAAATATGCAGGCGAGCTCTTTCTTATCAAGAGTGCGCCGAAAGCATTAGCGAGGAGCTAAGCTCTTCTCTTTAAAGAAAAATATCCCGACAGGGATTATATTATTGTAGAAGAGAAAAGATCTGTCACATGTAAAGATCAGCCACACTTCTAAAGTGTGGCTGATCTGGAGATATTTCATTATCTTCCCAAGTTCAAATGGGAAGTGGAAATGTAATTTAACTTATTCTGCTTTAATTAGCTTCGTAGCAGTTCTTTGGTTGTTTGCGTTTGTGATTATATAATACATTCCCTTTGGCAAACTTGATATATCTATTAACTGCGAATATTCGCTTCCCTCTGAAAAACAGCTTATTGAAGGTAAAGCAGCTTTGCCAAGAATATCGAAAATTTCGATTTTGAACGATTGTGGATAATCCAAGTAAATTTTATATTCAAATTCGCTTGATGCCGGGTTTGGAAAAACCTGAGAACTGTTGATCTTTCCTAAAGCTTCTTCAATATTTGTAAAGCCATCTTCATCATATTTAAATACTTTACCATCAAAGTTGCTTATAAAAAATTTTCTTGGCGTAGGAAAGGCTAAACGTGTTACTATATCTCTAATATCCTGAACTATAAACGATGAATCTTGTATCCAGGTTTCTCCACCATCAGTAGTATAAATTAGCAAAGTGCTTCTGCTTGTGCAAATTCCTCTTAATGAATCAGCAAATTCCATTGTTAACAATGGATGAGGCGGGTCAAAACGTTTATCTAACTTTTTGACCCATGTTTTTCCGCCATCAGTTGTTTTTAGTATTATACCATCTCCAATCTGTGGAGTTATTACTGTATCTGGCCGAAACAAAGAAAGCCAGCCAACTGTATCATTGATGAAACAATACTTTTCAAGGCTTTCACGGTCTTTAGTTTTAACTATGGGATAGTGATTCCAGGTATTACCTTTGTCAACTGAACGACTAAAATATAAAAACAATGAATCTCTATTGTATGACACACAAGTTACAATAGAATCTGATATTACTTTAGGATCACAGTAATAATCAAAACCTGGCTGGTTTTCAAATAGAGACCAAGTTGAACCATAGTCAGTTGACTTAGCTAAAGAAAATGTATATAGACCTAAGTCTAAGTCAAAGTAATTTACAATGCCAACTCCAAAACCATTCTTGTTAAAATCTATTCTCGCTATTAAATCGCAATCTAATTTTGTAGTTAGCAGATCCCATGTTAAACCGCCGTCCAATGTTCTTTGTATATCATCTGGTTCTGAACAAATAATTATAAAATCTGGAGATGGAAATGAATATCCAGCCACATGGTTGAAATTGTTTAAAATTCCATTATCTAAAACCAAGCGCCAATTCATACCACCATCAGTAGTTTTAAAGATAAAAGCACCTTTACCTATACAGCAAAATAAAGCACAGTTTAATGAGTCTGCACATAATAACCTGGTAGCGGTCTGATAATATTTTAGCGTATCTAAACCAACAAGCGTATCTCTATCGAAATAATCACTAGCAAAAAAAACCTCTTTCCAGTTTTCTTTTTTCCAGTTACCAAATTCCTGTGAGTTTAAAAACGATGTAAAACATAGAAGGAGTAGAACAAATAGGAGTATTTTTTTCATTATTGTTTCCTTAAATATATTTTTATAAATTGTTATTCTGGCATAGTTCAGAACTTTTACCGATAACAAAACAGCAATATCTCACTATCGGCTGATGAAATAATCCTGTTTTGCAAAAGTTTAATTACATTATAATGATAAAAAATAATAAATGCAAGGAAAATTATCTCGGCAGGATAGAAATTTCCATCACTAAACACAGAGCATAAGAAATCCATTATAATTATATAAATATTTATATAAATATTTCGTAATTTTGCTAAAATTATTATTGTATTATGGTATAAAAATGCTGAAAATACAATTTGCGACTATTCGTGAATTTTTTGTTTTTGTTTTACTTTTCATTTTTCTTTTGTCTTGCAATAGAAGAACGCCACAAACAGGGATTGAGGAATTTGTTGCAGATTCAATAGAACAATTAAAGTTGCAAGATAGTATTGATTTAGCAAAAAGAGATAGCGCCGAGAATTTTTTCCCTTTAATTAAGTATTCCAAAATAAAAATTGAGAGCAGAACTGAACTTAACGAAATTTTAAATCGCTTTAAAAACGAAGATAAAAGTTTTGACAACTTGAAAATACTAAGAACATTGAATCGCAAAGAGATACGGTATCTCCGAGTTGGCGACAGCATCTTACTGCCCGATACAATTATCCAAGATATAAAAGCGTATTCCGTTTTTCCCCAATATTATTTTGAAGCAAGAAACATAGAGAAAATAGTTGTAGTTTCTAATAAAATGCAGTCTTACGCTTGCTATGAGCATGGCGAGTTGGTTCGTTTTGCGGCTGTGAATACTGGAAAAGAAAAAACACCCACCTTCCCGGGCAGATATTCTTTTGTGTGGAGAGAGCGGCTTCGGCGTTCTTCTTTAGACGAAACATGGATTATGCCTTTTACTATCAATATACACAACGAAGCTGGAAGTGCTTTGCACCAATTTGCTATGCCGGGCAGACCTGTCTCCCACTCTTGCATAAGGCAATTTTTTGATGACGCAGAATGGATTTATAACTGGGGAAAAATGGCAAAAAGGGATTCTGTTAGCTTTATTCCCTTTTCTGGAACGCCAGTCATTGTAATAGATCATTTCGATTTTAATAGAAAAACTTATGGGGATTGGATTGATTTAGCTTCAAATAAAGTTATTTTAGAGCTGCCTAAAAAACCGATGGAAGTTGAAGAAGCGCTTATACCAATTATCCAAATACCGAAGTCGAGCAGAGGAGTGCTTAGAAATCGCGAGCGTTATCTTTATGCCGAAGATACTTTAAGGGCAAGAGGTGTAATAAGGGATAACGTTCAATTAACGCCCTCTGTTAATTTCAACGAGCTAAGGAAGCAAAAAGCAAAAGCAAAACAAAAATTGGAAGCTGAAAAGCAGCAAAACTCACAACCCGAACCCACAAGTAATTAAAGGAAAGTTCTTGAAAACTTGGAAAGCTGAACTTGTTTTACTATTAATGACTGTGATTTGGGGCGCGACCTTTCTTTTTACAAAAATTGGATTAAATGATTGCTCTCCATCGCTTTATATTATTTTAAGATTTGCTATTGCGTCCACAATTTCTCTTTCCCTATTTCACAAGCATTTTAAATTTATCAATAAAGAAATTTTTAGAAATGGTGTCGTTTTAGGGCTTTTATTTGGTGGCGGCTTCCTTTTGCAAACTTTTGGATTAAAATATACCTCGGTTTCCAATTCTGCTTTTATTACAGGGCTATCTGTTGTTTTAACGCCTTTTGCATTTTATCTTGTTGAAAGAAAGCCAATAGGAAAGTGGAAAAAAATTGGTGTTGCTATTGCTGGACTTGGGCTTTGGATTTTCACAAATCCCGATTTTGACAATATAAATTTTGGAGATTTGCTAACGCTTGCTTCTTGCTTATTTTGGGCTTTATACATTACTTTTATGGATCTCTTTACTTATGGCAGGCAATCGCGCGAGGAGACCTCTTTATTAGTAATATTGCAGTTCTTAGCGGCATCTTCGATTGCTTTGCTTGGGCTTTTTCTAATAGATTTCGGCTCAATCAAGTTGCATTTTACCAGTAATTTAATTATATCTTTGCTTTTCAATGGAATTGTTGCTTCTTTTTTCCTAACCCTTTTGCATACTACATTTCAGCGATATTCTACTCCAGTAAAAGCGGCTTTAATTTTCGCGCTTGAGCCAGTTTTTGCGAGTATTTTTGCCATGATTTTTTTGGGCGAAGTTTTTGGCTCCCTAAATTATTTAGGGGCAGCAGTTCTGTTAAGCGGAGTTGTAGTTTCCTCAGTAATTAAAGATAAAACGAGCATAAAACAAGGAAAATAGAGGCATAATCAAGCGATGACGTCTGCCCCATTGCAAGGTTTCTTAAATTAAATAGAATATTATTCTTTCAAAGGCTCTCCTTTATGCGTCCAATTAAATAGATTCGCATTTTTTCTGTTAAATGTTATAAGTTTTTATGTAATCCACGAGTTATTTCCAGAATGCACTTCCAAAGCCACTATGAGCGATACACAGTAGATTTTAAATATCTGGGCAAAACAGATCGTCTACATAAAAGTGTCTATAAAAAGGTTTTAAAATGCTCTTATTTAATCAGCCCTAGATCCTTCAAAGATTGCTTAATTATTTCAAAAGTTTCTTCAATATTGTTGTCTAATCCAACGGAAAAGCGAACTAAACCATCGGAAAGTCCCATCTGCTCTTGCTCTTCTTTTGGAATTTCTGAAGAAGTGCTGCTTCCTGGCGCGCTGAAAAGCGTTTTGTAAAAACCTAAGCTAACAGCAAAATATCCAACATTTCTTTCTTGGAGCATAATTAGCAGTTTATCCGCAGTTTCCTTCGTCTTTGCATCAAAAGTAATCATACCACCAAAGCCATAGCCCGAGCTGAGCAAAGTTTTTATGAAATTATGCTGTGGATGAGAAGCAAGCCCGGGGTAAATCACTTTAAGTCCAAGCTTTTCAAGGTTTTCTGCAACGAACATAGCATTTTTTGAGTGCTGATGCATTCTGATATGCAAAGTGCGTAAATTTTTCAAAATGCTCGATGCCCTTAAACTATCAAGGACTGGACCAAGCAGCATTGTTGCACCGTCATTCACATTACGCAAAGAGGCAATAAACTCTTTATCGGCACATATTGCGCCACCCACGCAATCGCTTGCACCATTGATGAATTTAGTTAAGCTATGAACAACTATGTGAGCGCCAAAATTATACGGCTGCAGCATCATTGGAGAAAAAGTATTATCAACTATCAGCTTAATATTATGCTTATCTGCAATTTTTCGCAATTCAACAATATCCGCTACTTCGAGCAATGGATTTGAAATCGCCTCACAATAAATAATTTTTGTGTTTTTATTTATTTTCGATTTTATTTCATCAAGGTCAAGAATGTTTACGAAATGCGTATTAATATTTAATTTCGGTAGAAAATTTTTCATCAAAGCGTAAGAGCCACCGTAAATTGTTCTTCCAGAAATAATTTCATCGCCAGCACTGCATATTTGCAAAATTGTAGAGGAAATTGCCGCCATACCAGAGCCAGTTACTATGGCTGCCTCAGTGTTTTCCATTAATGCAAGAGCTTCTGCCAAATAGTTTGTCGAGGGATTCAAATGTCTTGAATAAAGGAAACATCCTTCGATTTCAGCTTCAAAAAGCTCAGTCATTTTCTCAGAAGTAAGAAAAGTAAAAGTAGAAGAGTCTGAAATAGATGGGTTGACTTCCCCAAACTCACCAAAAACCAAATAATTTTGTAACCTTAAAGCGGGATCCTTTATCATTTTTCACCTTTAAATTAATAATTTTTATGCATATTTGTAAAAAAATAAATTTAATAATAAAAAACAAAAAATACTAATAAATTGTAACTTTAATAAGAATTAAATTAAGGTGCGTTATGAAAAAGGCAGTTATTATGGCTGGAGGCTTTGGAACAAGGCTAAGACCTCTTACAATGAATGTTCCCAAACCGATGGTGCCAATATTAAATACTCCAATGATGGAGCATATCGTTAATTTATTGAAAAAGCATAAGATTACTGATATTGTTTCCGTCCTTTATTTTCAACCTGAAACCATTACCGAGTATTTTGAAAATGGTGCAAGATTCGGAGTCGATATGAAATACGAGATGGCAAAAGCCGACTATGGAACTGCCGGCGCCGTGAAAAATGCAGAGCAGCACCTAAAAGAACCATTTATAATTATAAGTGGAGACGTGCTAACAGATTTTGATTTAAGCGAAGCAATTGCGTTTCATAAAGAAAAAAAATCACTTGCCACCATACTTTTAACTCGCGTTTCAAATCCGCTGCAATTTGGAATAGTGATGGCTGATGAAGAAGGACGAATTATTCGATTTCTTGAAAAACCCTCTTGGGGACAGGTTTTCTCCGATACCATTAATACTGGTATTTACATTCTTGAGCCTGAAGTCTTAGATTTAATTCCGCAGAAAACTGAGTTTGACTTTAGCAAGGACTTATATCCTTTGATGTTAAGCAAAAAGCTCCCTTTGTTTGGCTATATTGCAGAGGGATACTGGCGAGATATTGGAAATTTGAATGAATATCAAAAGGGACAATTTGACGCGGTTGCAGAAAAAGTTCAATTAGAAGTTAAAGGTGTAAAAAAAGACAATGTTACTATTGGTAACAACTCGAAAGTTGCACCCACTGCGAAACTAAGTGGGAATGTGATTATTGGAGACGACACAATAATTGAAGATTATGTGGAGATAACAGATTCAGTGATTTCAGATAACGTTCGAATTGGCAATGGCTCTAAAATTAAACGCTCTACTATATGGAATGATGTTATGATTGGTGATTTTGCCGAGCTGTCTGATGATGTAATTTGTAGCCATTGCAAGATTGGTAATTCTGCTACAATTTTCGAAAATGTTTTTATTTCCGATTTTTGTGAAATTGGAGAAAATGCCAATTTACTGCCAAATATTAAGCTCTGGCCCAAAAAACGGGTTCATTCCGGCGCTACGCTCTCTCGCTCCCTTGTTCAGGAAGAAAAATGGGTTGGAGAACTTTTTACAGATGCGCGCATTTCTGGAGCATCGAATATAGAAATTCAGCCTGAGTTCGGCGCTAAGCTTGGGGCTGCTATAGGAATGGTTTTTAAGCCTAATTCATACTTTCTTACAAGTCGCGACCCCGACACCCTGTCCAGACTTTTAAAACGAACTATAACATCTGGGCTTGCCTCAGTTGGAATAAACGTAAATGATTTGCAAATTGTGTCTATCCCGCAAACGAGACAAGAAATTCGCACTGGCAAATATGCAGGGGGTATTCACATCAGACGTTCTCCACGCAACCCCAATATGACTGATATAATTATTTTCAATAGTGAAGGTCGGGATATTGGCACCGCGGTAACTAAATCGATTGAGCGTTACTTTTATGGTGAAGATATAAGGCGAGTCCATTACGAAGATGTTGGTGAAATTCGCTATCCGGAAAGGTCAAACGAGATTTACCTCGATAGATTTTTAGATTCTTTAGACAGAGAAGCTATTCGACAAAGGGAGTTTAAGGTATTAATGGATTATTCTTATGGGCTTGCTTCTAATATTTACCCAAGAATACTTGGAAAGCTTGGCGTAGATGCTCTTTCCTTGCACGATTATGTTGATGCTTATAAATACAAATCCGCCATCAATCACCAACTTCAAGAGGGCGAGGAAGCAGTAAAAATAATGCGATCACTCGGCTATGAGCTTGGCTTTATTTTGGAACCTGGCGCAGAAAAAATTTCTGTTGTTGACGAAAGAGGCGTTTTATACGCACCGGCTCGCCTGCTTGCTATTGTAACAAAATTGTTTTTAGAAACAAACCGCGATAAAGAACCTTATAGAATTGGAGTTTCAATAGTTGCAAGCAGCGCGATAGAGGAAATTGCAAAAGATTATAACGTAGAAATATTTCGGGTTCAAGATTCTCATTCAGCGATGATGGAGGCAACACGCGTAGATTCAGATAAAGAGCTTAAAGTTCCATTTGTTGGTGGAGTTTGGGGTGGGTTTATTTTCTCTGACTTTTTGTTTGCCTCCGATGGAATGTATTCTGTTGGGAAAATATTAGAAATGCTTGCGCTCACTAATTATACCGTATCCGAGCTTGACGAAAAGCTTCCAAGACGCTTCCAGCATATCAGCGAAGCTTACTGCCCTTGGGAATCCAAAGGAACTGTAATGAGAAAAGCTATGGAACACTCCGCTGAATTTAAGCGAGAGCTTATTGAAGGAGTGAAAATTTTCTTTGATGATAGTTCCGTTTTACTTTTACCGGACAAGGAAAAAGCTGCATTTAAAATATTTGCTGAAAGCAATCAATTTGAATCCGCTGTTATAATAGCAAGAAAATACAATTCACTTATAACTCAATGGAAAGACGAATAATTAAAAAAGTTGGGGGCTTAATATGAAAATTACCGATGTTTTGAATAAAGAAAATATTGAACTATTGCCAAGCATTAATTCAAAGAAAGTTCTTATAGATAGGTTGATTGAAATTGCTTCAAAATCGGGCAAAATTTTAAATGTCGAGGAGGTGAGAAAACAAGTTTGGCAAAGAGAAAAATTAATGTCAACAGGTGTAGGCAAAGGAATAGCACTCCCTCATGCCAAATCAAATTATATTTCTGCTGAAACAGGCTCCTTAATCGTTTTAAAGCAAGGGGTTGAGTATGACTCAAGTGACGATAAATTAGTTCAAATTGCTTTACTACTTATTGGACAAGAAAGTAACTTTGGCAATCATCTTAATTTACTTGGCACAATTTCAAGGTTTTTAGACAATGATTACCTGCGATCAAGTATTTTAGAAGCTGAAACAAAAACTGACATACTTAATTTATTCAAGAAATTAGAGGGGAACTCATAGAATTTTCAATATAATTCAAAATAATGATGCTGTTTGATTTTTGGATTATAAAATTTACTGTTGTCTGAACTGTGATTAAACTGATTAACTATATTTAATTGATTTAATTTTCATGTTTTCAAACTCTTTTTTAAGTTCAATCGTAGTTTTTGTAATCAGCAATTTTGATTCTTTTAAATTACTCCAATCTGCCTAATCAGTTAATCTGACTAATCATAGTTCAGACAGTAGCAATGTCATAATTAGTATTTATTTCAAAATCTGCATTTTTTTTTATATTTTTGTAAATAAATATTTACGAAAAGGAAAGAAATGTCTGTTAGAGTTAGATTTGCCCCATCGCCTACTGGTTATCTTCATATTGGCGGATTACGAACTGCACTATACAATTACTTGTTTGCAAAAAAAAATAATGGCACCTTTGTTCTTCGTATTGAAGACACGGATAAGGCGCGTTTTGTTGAAGGTGCAATGCAAAACTTAATTGAATCGCTTCGCTGGGCTGGAATTGATTATGATGAAGGTCCCAATAAAGACGCTGGCTTTGGTCCATACATCCAATCAGAACGTATTGATTTATACAAGGAATACGCACAAAAACTTATAGAAAATGGCAATGCTTACTATGCCTTCGATACTCAAGAGGAAATTGAGTTAGCGCGGCAGAAGCAACAAGCAGAAAAACTTGATTTCAAATACAATCGCAATCAAATGAGAAATCAAATCACGCTGGGAAACGAAGAGGTGAAAAGCCTGCTTGAATCTGGAGTTCCTTTCGTCATCCGCTTAAAAGTGCCAGAGGATAAGACAATTCGCTTCAAAGATATAATTCGAGGTGAAGTTGTGGTTGGCTCTAAGGAAGTTGATGACCAAGTTCTTTTAAAATCAGATGGTTACCCTACTTATCACCTTGCAAACGTTGTCGATGACTATTTAATGAAGATTTCCCACGTTATCCGTGGCGAGGAATGGCTTCCCTCTACCCCGAAACACATCTTGCTCTATGAAGCTTTTAACTGGGCTCCCCCCCACTTTGCTCATCTTCCTTTGCTTTTAAATAAAGATAAAACAAAGCTGAGCAAAAGGCAGGGAAGCGTTGCAGTAGAAGACTTTCGCGATAAGGGATATTTAAGCGATGCGCTTGTGAATTTTGTTGCGCTGCTCGGCTGGAATCCAAGTGCAGACAGAGAAATTTACGCTATCCAAGAGTTAATAGAGCATTTTAGTTTAGAAAAAATTAACAAAGCTGGCGCTGTCTTCGATGTGCAAAAATTGGATTGGATGAATCAGCAGTATTTAAAGAATTTACCAAACGAAACAGTCGCTCTTTTAATTGCAAGCGAATTAGAAAAGCTTGGGATTGCGCCGCAACCAAAGAGTTATTTAGAAAAAGTTGCGCCTCTTTTCAAAGAAAGAGTTCTCTTTGTTTCTGAAATTGTGGCAAATGCAGATTATATGTTTTCCCAGCCAAAAGATTTTGAAGAAGAATATTTTAAAAAGCATTGGAAAGAAAACACGAAAGAGTTAATCTCGCAATTAATCAAAGCTATAGAAGAAATTGACGATTTTTTCCATTCCGCAATTCAAGAAAAAATTAAACAATTCAACGAGGAGCATAATATCAAATTGAAAGAAATTATTCATCCTATTCGTTTAATGATAACAGGAAAATCTGCTGGGGCTGGTATGTTTGAAACTATGGAAGTCCTTGGGAAAAGCGAATGTATAAAACGAATGAACAAGTTTATCAATGAAAGATTTTAAGGATATGAGAATTTTAATTGCCGATGATAATTTAGATTTTTGTAATACAATTGCCGATTTAGTAAGTTCTTTGGGATACGAGCCTTACGCAGTTCAAAGCCCAGAAGAAGCAATGAGCTATCTCGACAAACATCACAAGCGCATTAGCATTGTGTTGCTCGATATTGAATTTACTCCCGTTTCAAACATCACTGGGATAGATGTGCTTAAGCATATTAAAGTGAATTATCCAGAACTTCCTGTTATAATGATTTCGGGGAAAGGAACTATTGAGCTTGCGGTTCAGGCAACAAAATTTGGAGCGATTAATTTTATCGAGAAAAACATATTAAGTAAAGACAAATTGCAAGGAGTTTTATCGACTGCCGCAGAAAAATTTGCAATAGAGGGAGATGCTAAAGAAATACGCAATTTCCTTTCAAGCAACGGCATAATTGGAAAAAGCACTTTGATGCAAGAACTCGGGCTAAATATTGTTAAATATGGAAGAACGAATTTGAACGTTTTAATTACCGGGGCGACCGGAACCGGCAAAAAATTAGTTGCTAAAGCACTGCATTCTGCAAGTCCAAGAACAAAATCTCCTTTCGTTCATTGCGATATTCCAAATATACAGCGCGAGCTTTTTCAAAGTGAACTTTTTGGGCATGTAAGAGGTGCTTTTACAGGCGCTTCAGATTCAAAAAAAGGTCTTTTCCACAAGGCAAATACTGGCACTCTTTTTCTTGATGAAATTGGCGCTCTGTCTCTTGATTTACAAGCAAATTTACTTATTCCAATCGAAGAAAAAAATATAAGAAAAGTAGGTTCAAACCAAACTGAGGAGGTTGATGTTCGCTTTATCTCTGCTACAGATAGAGATCTGCCTGCGGCAATTCGCGAATCTCAATTCCGAGAACAGCTTTATCACCGATTAAGAGAATGCGAGATCCAACTCCCCACATTAAACGAAAGACAGGAAGATATTCCGGAAATCGTTCAGCATTATGTTGCTAAATTCAATGAAGAAAATAAATTAGAAAAACTAATTTCTCCCTCAGCCATTGAGTTTTTGCAAGAGCAAAGCTGGAGCGGAAATGTAAGACAGCTTATGAGCTTGATTAAAGTTGTTTTGCATACTGAACGAAATGATTTTATAGAAGTAGCTGAAATTAAAAAGGCTTATGAAAGCTATACCGATTTAAATCCAGTGGAGCAAAAGCAAGAATCTTCTTTAAAGGGAAGCTCTTTGCAAGAAATATTAGATGCAGCAGACAAAGAAGCTATTGAGCAAGCTTTAGATGAAAGTAATGGAAATGTTAGCAAGGCTGCAGTTCAATTAGGGGTGAGCCGAGAAACCTTGCATTTGAAAATAAAAAAATATGACATTAAAACAGAAGTTTTTAGAAAAAAGAAAAGATAATTGTAGAATAACTGCATTATAAAAATAACTGCACGGTTTAAGCGCTCGATAATTGAAAAATAAGATAAGCATTGCAGATGGCAAAATTAGCAGCCCCTTCATTCCTTATTTGCTATCTTAAATGCCTTTCATATTGTTAAAAAGCAATTTCCTTTAACAATATTTTTAAAATTTACTTTTATAGAGTTCGCATTCAGCTTGATATAGCTTTAAAACATTTTGAGCTTCTGTTTCATTTTTAGTATTTTTATAAGCGTCAATAAGCAACATAGAGATGCGATGCCTTATCTGACGTCTCATAGATGTGTCTGCAACCTGCGACCAAGCCCTTTGATTAAAATAAGGTCTTAGATTATTAAAAACATTCCTGTATCTTTTATTCGTAGAATCGTTTACAGCTTTATTAATCGCATTATTTAGTATCGCTGGAACGTTTGGAGATGTCTGATTGCTGTCCTTATTAAACTGAACTATTCTCTTATGCAAGCTATTGACAACATTTTCATCGGTAAAGTCATACACTTTATAGCGAATGGGAATTGGTGGCTTAATCTTTACAGTTAAATCTTCTCGACTTTTTGGAAAACCTTTTTTCTCCAAAGCATTTATTATATCGTTTGCCGTGCTGGCGTCTAAATCGGAATCTATAAATAAAAGTCCTCCTCTAACTAAAAGCTCTTGAAAAAAACCGGAAAATTTTCCGAAGTGCTTGTAAATCATCTGCGCAATAAACTGCCCTTGATTATAAACTCGTTGGTAATCATCTCCGCCGAGTCCCTTTCTCGAACGTAGCACTTGCAAAGTTTCGTGAGAATTGCTAACCCCGAACAGCTCAACCAAGCCAATAAACTGTGAAAACCCAACTTCCATAAAATAATGAACCCTATCAAGTCCAGCAATCCGAGCCAGTTCTTTTAAGTAGGTCTTGCGTCCCTTAGCAGCTCTGACAACTGTTAGCTTATTTTGTCCCGTAGTATCGTCAAAGCCAGCATCGGCATAAGTATCGCGTGGAATGGAAAATATTTCTACTTGCCCTGAATCAATTAAAATAGAAAGAACGTGATTTGCATCGGCATGATTGTCTCGCCTTCCCATTCGCGAGTCCAAGCCGGTAAGAGCAATATTTATTCTTCTGCCATTATAAATGCGTTTAATATTTTTTCCGGCATTGTCGTCAATTCCGTGCATTATGCCAGCGTCGTGTGGGCTGCTCATCACTATGTATTCATCTTCATATATTAAGCTCGAGTCTACCCATTGGTCCAAGGCAGCAGAATCTTCAACGTTAAGGGGATCTTCGTTTTCTACAAGATCTTGAAACTCCTCTTCACTTTCCTTATTATCGCAAGTCAATATAAAAAAAAGGATTAGAATTGTAAAAAGGATTAAAACATACTTTATATAACTGTTCTTTTTCTTTTTCATCGCCAAATTTAAGTATCAAATTATTTATCGAACTCCAAATCATTTCCAAACCTAATAGAAATTTGTGCAAAAAATCTCCAAGAATGAACTTTGAAACTATTCCCGCTTTCAGAAATGTTAGTAAATGGAATTGAATATTGGAAAACAGGGCTAAAGTAAAGATTGTTTGACAATCTAATATTAGCGCCAAGCATAGCAAAAGCACCGAACTGCAAAGAGTTTTTGTCTTGAAACTCTGCTTTATCAATAATTTGACTGTTCCCGCTAACATCTTTTAAGCTAACCTTAACTACTTCACCAGTGCTGAGCCTGGCAGTATTTTGTAATAATTCTTTGCTGTGTGTAAACTCAGCTTGAGCAAGAGTAGATGCCGAAAGCCCTACTCTTGTAACAAAAAAATCCAATAAAGATATATCTAAATAAGGCAAAACTGAAACCATAGCGATTTGGCTTTCTGCTTTATATCTATACTCAAGCGGGAGATTTTCAGATTTATTAGTTAATTGAGAGCTAACAACATCAATTTCCTTTGCCCTGTATGAACTATTAATACTTTTATTTTCATAAAGCAGCATCGCTCCCCATTTTAAAGATTTAGCAAATTCTTTTTGATAAAAAGCTCCAAAAGAATAGCCGAGCTTGCTGCCATCAGAAAAAACGCAGTTGCAAGATTTGTAAGTATAAAAATCCCCTGTTTGAAAATTTGTCCCTAATCCAACAAGAATACCGTAATCGCCTTCTTTTGCTTCCTGTGTTGGCGTTAAAGGGTCAGCTTGACTTAGACTTATTTGTGCAGAAAATAAGCACAAAAAAACAAAAAGTATTATTTTATAAATCATAATGTTTCTTTATTATCTGGAATATTTTTAATTGTATTTATAATACAATTCCAAACAAAGGAAAGTTACAAAATAAATTTACTTAAATCGTGGCTCTTAACAATGTCTTTCAGTCTTGCTTGCACTTCGTTTGCAGAAATATGGATTTCATCATCTTCGATTTTGTCTGGTATGCTAAAAAGAATATCTTCAAGCAATGTAGTCATAATTGTGTGCAATCGCCTTGCGCCGATATTAGTAATTTCATCGTTTACGCTTGCGGCTATCGAAGCTATTTCTCTTATCGCACTGTCATCAAAATTCAATTTCACACCATCGGTTGCAACAAGTGCCTGATATTGTTTTATTAATGCGTTTTCTGGTATAGTTAGTATTTTTATAAAATCTTCTTCTGTTAAACTTTTCAGCTCTACCCTAATAGGAAACCTACCTTGCAATTCCGGAACTAAATCCGATGGCTTTGAAACGTGAAAAGCCCCGGAGGCAACGAACAGAACGTGGTCAGTGCGGACTGCTCCATATTTAGTATTCACAGTTGTTCCCTCAACAATAGGCAATAAGTCCCTTTGAACACCTTCTCGGGACACCTCGGGACCGGAATGAGAACTGCTGCTTCGCGATGCTATTTTATCTATTTCATCAATGAATATTATACCAGTATTTTCAGCCCTTAAAACCGCTTCTTTCACCACTGCCTCCATATCAATAAGCTTTTCCGCTTCTTCCTTCTGCATAATTTTTTTTGCATCGGCAATTTTTACTTTTCTTTTTTTATTTTTTTTCGGTAAAATATTCCCAAAAATATCTTGAAGATTCATACCCATTTCGTCAAGTCCAATGGGTCCAAGAATTTGCAATGAGGGAATTTGATCAACCAGAACTTCTAATTCAATGGACTTGCTATCGAGCTTTCCATCTTTGAGCAGCTGTCGAAATTTTTCTCTTGTTTTGGCATTTTCTTCAACTTCGTTATCGGTTGTATTATCAAAAGAAGGGCTTTTTTTTACTGGAGGGATAAGTATATCAAGGATCCTGCTTTCAACGTTGAACAAAGCTTCGCTCATCTTTTCATTTGTTTTTTCCTCACGAAGCATAACGACCGACCTTTCAACTAAGTCCCTTACCATAGACTCAACATCGCGTCCAACATAGCCGACCTCAGTAAATTTAGTCGCCTCTACCTTAACAAAAGGGGCATTTGCAAGCCTTGCTAATCGGCGTGCAATTTCAGTTTTGCCTACGCCAGTAGGCCCAATCATTATTATATTATTGGGCATAATTTCATCGCGTATCTCAGTTTTAACTTGTTGCCTGCGCCATCTATTTCTCAGCGCAATCGCAACGGCTTTTTTTGCAGCATCTTGTCCTATTATAAATTTATCTAATTCATTTACTATTTGTTGCGGGGTTAATTGCTTTTCAATTTCAGTGAGTTTAACTTCCATTTTCAGACAAAGTTTTCTTAATAAAAATCTGTGTTTTGCTTACAAAATTAATGATTATTTGGTAAAAATTTCTTTTTATTTTTTATTTTTAAAAAATTTTTATTATTTTGTATTACTTTATTGGAAAATAACATAAACAAGATAAAAGCAAGTATGAGTGAATTAAAGAAAATCCTGATAGCGGAAGACGAGTTAACAAACTCTATTCTGCTAAAGCGTGTTTTAACAAAGGCTGGCTATTCTGTTGTTGTCGCTCACAATGGTTTAGACGCTTATAAGCATTTAGAGTGCGAACAGTTTGATGCTCTGCTTACAGATTGGATGATGCCCAATATGGACGGCATTGAGCTTATTAGAAGAACAAGGCAAAATATTAGCCCCGTGCCATTAATCATTATGATTACATCGCTTGTTTCAGATGGAGCAAGAACTTATTCATTAGAGTCGGGCGCCGATGATTACATTGCCAAGCCATTCGACCTTGACGAACTTCTTATACGCTTGAAAGACGGTTTACATAGAAAAACTCAGGACGCTCCAAAAAAGATTAGCAGTATCATTTCCCGCTCTATTGATGTGCGTCCACCGTTTGTTGGAGTTGTTGTTGCAACAAGCACTGGTGGGCCTCCAACTCTTTTAGAAACATTTAGGAATATACCCGCCAATACCAACGCTGCCTTTTATCTTGTCCAGCACGGACCTTCTTGGATGCTCGATACATTTGCTCAGCGCTTGCAAAGAGAATCTATGCTTACAATTTCACTTGCTTCAAATGGAGCTAAGTCTGAGGCTGGAAACGTTTATATTGCCCCCGGGGATAAACATTTACGTATAGCTCCTGGAACATTCAATCTTATTTTAGATGATGGTCCGAAAGAGAATTTCGTAAGACCAGCAGCAGATCCCTTGTTTAGAAGCGCAGCAGAAGCTTTTGGCAAATACTGCATTGCGGTTGTGCTAACAGGTCTAGGACGATACGGAGCTCAGGGTGCTGCTCAAATCGCATCAACACAAGGAACTGTTTTAGTGCAAGACCCTGAAACCTGTATTGCCCCTTCTATGCCAAAAACTGTTATAGAAGCCGACATACAGCACAGGGTAGTTCCGCTTTCAAATTTATGCAGAGTGATTATAGAAACCATTCAGCCGCTTTCAGAAGAGTTAAAGGAATTTAATAGCAAATAGCGCACACAATAAGGAGTTCTTTTGTTTGAAGGAACACATTTAGAAAAATATGATTTAAAAAACGATATTATTTTTAAATATGTATTTGGCTATGAAGAGCATTCGCAAATACTTATTCAGCTATTAAATGCCGTTTTAAATCTTGATGGCGAAAATCGAATCAGCGAGGTAACTTATTTAAATTCAATTAATTTGAAAAAGTACTTGAACGATAAGTTAACTATTTTAGATATTAAAGCGAAAGACAACAAAGGAAAGCTTTATAATATAGAAATGCAATTAAGAAAAGAAAATTTCTTTATTCCACGCATAATCTATTATCACGACAAATTGTTTGTATCTCAGCTCGTTAATAAGTCAAATTATTCCGAGCTAAACAAGACGATAACAATTTCCTTTCTCGACTTTGAGCTTTTTCCAGATCTAAAAGATTATCACAATATATTTAGATATAAAAACGTTAAAACTGGTGATGAGCTAACAGATATAAAAGAATTGCACTTTATTGAGCTCAGAAAGTTTTCGAAAGCACTAAACAAAACGAATGATTTGTCAAAGTGGATTTTCACAATAAATGAAAGCAGCAAACTTATCAAATTAAATGAACTTCCCAAACAATTAATAGGAGAGGAGGCAATCCAAATGGCACTTGATGCAATGAAAAAAGCACTATCCGATGATCATATAAGGGAATTAATCTCGTTCAGAGAAAAAGCTACCTTAGATGAAAACCAACGTATTTATGATGCGCAAACTATTGGAGA
>JAAYJM010000268.1 GCA_012522895.1 Ignavibacteria bacterium | reverse complement strand
GTATAAGAGAAGTTCAAAATTTTGACGAATCAAATAGAGATGATATAAATATTGTGTTTGTAACTGTTCAAGGGCTGCATTCATTAATTAACAACTCCCGAGAAAACAGCATAACGATAGAGGATTTTAAGGACAAAGAAATAGTGTTGCTTTCAGACGAAGCACACCACATCAACGCTTTAACAAGATTAAGAAGGAGACAAACAGGCAATTTATATGGCGAAGACATTGATAATTTTGCTGGCTTGAGCAAAGGTGAAGCAGAGCATTTAAGAACTTGGGAAGGGACTGTCAAAAGTATATTTAAGCAAAATAGAAATAATATAATGTTAGAATTTACAGCGACAATAGATTTAGACAATAAAAATATAAAAGAAAAATACGAGAACAAAATAATATATCAGTATGACTTGAAGCAATTTCGAGAAGATGGTTTTTCAAAGAATATTGAACTTTTTCAAGTAAATGCTGATCTAATGCACAGGGCAATGTCCGCTGTCCTTTTAAGTCAATACAGGTTAAAAGTTGCACAAAAATATAAATTGAATATAAAGCCAGTAATCCTTTTTAAATCGAAAACAATAAACGAGAGCAAGCAGTTTGTAAAAGATTTCAAAAGCACAATCTCCAATTTAACAAGCGATTATTTACAGCAAATAAAAAGAATTTACGAAGAAAAAACTGATTCTGATATTTTCGAAAAAGTTTTTTCTTTCTTAGAGGAGAATAAAATTGATTTTGAAAATTTAGTTTTGGAATTAAAAGAGGATTTTTTAGAAGAAAAATTATTAGAAATAAATTCAAAAGATGAGAGCGAAAGCAAGCAAATCATAGCAAACAGCTTGGAAGACAAAGACAATATGGTTCGAGCAATTTTTGTTGTGGATATGCTAAACGAGGGTTGGGATGTCTTGAATTTATTTGATATAGTTCGTCTTTACGATACGCGCGATGTAAAAGAAGGAAAACCTGGTAAAGTTACAATTTCTGAGGCGCAGTTAATTGGACGAGGTGCGCGCTATTGCCCATTTGAATGGGAGGACAGTAATAAATTTATTAGAAAGTTCGACTTTGCAAACAGCGAGCAAGAAAATGAACTGAAAGTTTTAGAAATGCTTTATTATCATAGTCTTTTCAATAGCCGTTATATTTCAGAGCTAAGGACAACTCTTGTGAGCAGTGGAATTATGGCAAAAGAAAGACACACAAAAGAAATAAAAGTAAAAGACAAATTTAAAGATACCGAATGGTGGAAATATGGTGTAATTTATTTGAATAGTAGAGAAGAAAATTCTAAAAGAGATATTATCGATTTAAAAAGCATAGATGAAATATGCAATAAAAGATATGAAGATAGGATTTTAACTTACGAAGAAAAACATGCAGATTTAGACGATAGAACTGTTGAGATGCAAGAGCCAGTCGGCATGGAAAAGCATAGCGAGGTTATGCTTAGCTCCCTTGGTGCAAATGTTATTCGCACTGCTCTTTATAGTAATGATTTTTATACATTCAATAATTTAAAGAGTTATTTTCATAAACTAAATAGTTACAGCGAATTTATAAAGAGCGAAGATTTTTTGGGCATTATAAAATTAGATTTGAAAAACTTAGAAAACAAAGATAAAATTCATTTAATTCCTCAAGATGAAAAGCTAAGAATTGCTAAAAATGTTATAGAAGATCTAAAAAATGATATAGAAAAGAATATAAGTGAATTTGAGGGAACAGAGAGCTTTACGCCGCATTTATTGAGAAATAAAATAAAAGACAAAGAAATTGAATTTGATCCTAATAAAGATTCGAGAGATGAAGTAAATTGCAGGGCTTACGATTGGGCAGCACAAGATGTGCTTTTTTGCACAAGTGAAGAGAAAAGTTTTTTAGATTACTTTCAGAACAATTTGTTAGCTTATTTTGAAAAAAAGTATAAGTCGATATTTTTAATAAGGAACGAACGTTTTTGTAAAATGTATAATTTTGATAATGGAGTTGGTTTTGAGCCAGATTTTCTATTGCTTTTAAAAAAAGAAGAAATATCTATTCCTACTGCTTATCAAATTTGGATTGAGCCAAAAGGGAATCAGTTTAAAGATAACGATGGCACTTTTAATGAAAGCGTCGAAGGCTGGAAAGAAAGATTTTTAAAGAAATTACGTGAAAAAGCAAAAATAGACAATAGCATTGCTAATAGAGGTGTTTTAAAATTAGAAGCTGAAGACATAACAAAAAAATTCAACTATATAATATTGGGTCCTCCATTTTATAATCAGCAATTAGAAACAGCGCATAATAGAGTTTCAGAATATTTTTTTAGTGAAGCTTTGTTAGACAAAGAATGTTTGAATGTTAATTTATTCAATAAAGAAAAATGACATAACACTTTTTCCCGCTATCGAAAATTAATTCCATTTCTTTTAAAATATAAAAAAAATATTTACGTCAATATGTTAGCACTCTGGTCAAAGG
>JAAYJM010000267.1 GCA_012522895.1 Ignavibacteria bacterium | reverse complement strand
TATTTATACTTTCAGCGCTAATACAAAAAGCCCAAAAGCCATAAGGGGATTTTATCCTGACTGCCATATTTTGTTTAACCCATAGGTTTCTGTGATATTTATA
Source organism: Ignavibacteria bacterium (assembly GCA_012522895.1). Lineage (GTDB taxonomy): Bacteria > Bacteroidota > Ignavibacteria > Kapaibacteriales > UBA2268 > JAAYJM01. Next base: position 1,682 of record JAAYJM010000267.1, on the reverse strand, counting down.
CTTTCAGCGCTAATACAAAAAGCCCAAAAGCCATAAGGGGATTTTATCCTGACTGCCATATTCGATATTATCTGCGGCAATATAGGCTAAAGGTACTCCTGTAATTTGCTTTTTAGTTTTTGTGGCTCCACCAATTTCAAAAGTATAGGTTTGATCCACGATAAAATCCCCATATTTAGGGGCAGTAACATCATGTTTCACTTTTAATTGATTCAGGAAAAAGGTTTCTCTTACATTTCCTGAGTTTGTATTATTTTCAGAAAAGACATAAGCCAGATTAGGATTCTCCAAAAAAATCTTTTCCGGTTTTTGCAGATAACTTATATTTTGATTGTCAGACCTTAGCAAATTAATGATGCTGCTCTTTTCCAGTAAATCCAGAGCCATCAAAACAAAATTCCGTTGACTGTCAATTTTTGTTGCCAGACTTTGAATGTTTGGTTTATATGGTACAATCTGACTCAGTATATACAGCAGGTTTTTCATGCCTTTGATGGTAGTGAAATTGATATTTTCTACAGATGGCAAATCAATATCCAAAGTGAGTTGTATGATTTGTTGCAATTTTTGATGATAAAATTTCTTTTCTTTTTTATAAAACGGATAGTAACCATATTTGAGATAATCGGCAAAAAGTTTCAACGAATCAATTAAATCATTGATTTTACTACTTAGCTGTTGATGATTTTCTAAAAGCTCATTTAAAGTGACAGGAGCTATTTTTATTCCCGTCTCATATTCAATAAATTCTCTGAAAGACAAGCCATGCAACTGATAGACTGACATTCTGCGGGACAAATCTGCTTTCCCGCTTTCCAGTTTCAAAGCAGATGAACCGGTAGCGACAATTTTTATATCATCATAGTTATCGTATAAGTTTTTTAAATCCTTTGACCAATGTTCGTATTGATGTACTTCGTCTAAGAAGAACTGCCTGTAACCGTCATGGTATAAATCTTCAATCAGTAACAATAAGCGATTGGATTCAAAATAAAAGTCATCCAAGCTTAAATAGATAGCTTTTTCGGGGTATTGTTGATACCGTTGTAATAGTAAAGTTGTTTTTCCGGTACCTCTGGCACCTTTAATAAGAATGAGTTGCTGATCCCAGTCAATTTCATGGTAGAGGTAGCGCACAAACTTCATTTGAACGCTGCTCTTTCGTTTTTCAGCTATTTGTAAAAGTCGATTCTTCATTACTTACTCCTTTTTTAATCAAAAATGCTCTATTTAAAAAGCAAAAATACAAAATAGTTTTTATAGAAAACAATAATTGCAAATACTTTTTCAACAAAGCAAAATTAATTTATTCTAATAGGCTTTGCTTTGTAGGATTGGTTAAAGAATTTCTTGAATAAAACCCATATTCCATACTATTAACGTGACATGTTAATAGCGATACGCTTAAATTATCATGTAGATCATATTCAGTCATATGGAATTCTGTAAGCTTCGCTTAATAGGTGTCGGGTTAATACCCTCGTTGTCTATCGTTATTTAGTTGCTCCTTGTTAGTAGTTTAATCAATTGACAGTTAATAATCTAATGTAGTATCGCTACATCAGAAAAATATAGTATCCACGCTGTTTCAATTCCAAGATGGTACGATTAAGAGCATTTGCTCACCCCATTCATCATAGATTATTTTGAAGTTTCAATTCCAAAATGGTACGATTAAGAGT
>JAAYJM010000266.1 GCA_012522895.1 Ignavibacteria bacterium | reverse complement strand
TTTATTTATTAATAAAAGGGAATAATATGAAAAAGTTCTCAGTCGCATTTCTGCTAATGGTAGTATGTTTTTCATACTTAAGTTACTCGCAGCAGCCGCCCTGTATGCCGGATTTCTATGGACTTACAGTAGAATCAGCAAAATTGCCTAATATTCCTTATCTTACAACTGACACACCTTACGAGGTAATGCTTTCGTATATTATCTTGGACAGCGTTTGTAAAAGTGCAAGTTTTAAAGATGTAAAAGAATTTTTAAATGGCTTGGATTATGGCGATACTTTAAAAAAGATAATGAATTATTTATATAGGACTGTTGATTTCGATGCATTTCGTTACTTATATACACAGTATAGTAGAGGAAATACAAATAACCCAAGTATTTATTATATGCATCCGAGAGATCTTATAAATGAAATTTTATATACTGTTTCAAAAAAAACTCCTAATTATTTTCTCGATCTAATGCTGTTAAGAGCAGATTTTATTTTGCATATAAAAATAAAAGACACTATTGTTAGAAAAACCCCATCTTCTGGAATTTATCCGGACTTATCTATTGTAACTTACGAAATATTGGATACTATTAAGGGAAAAAGAATTCCTACCTGCAAAGATATTTCTATTTATAAACCAACAGAATATAAATCATTAAAAAGTGATAATGGACCAAATACATATCCTTGCTCTCAGTTTGATTTCAGATTTAATAAGGATTATTTCAGGAAAGAAGGAGCTAGTGATGTAATTGATATTGAAGGGTCAAATCAAATTAATTTTTCAAAATGGGATTTTGTAAAAATTGATGGTGAATACTTAGTTTTCCTTAATCTACATCCTTTATGCTCCAAAGATAGCATAAATTACTCTGGACTTACATTAACTATAAGCCCTTTAAAAAATTGTCCAATGTTTCCGGTTGTTAATGGTATTTTAAAAGATGAAGCTAATGATTTTGGATTGGGTGAAAAAGTTAATATTAATATAATAAAGAATTATCTTAGGAGTAGAATAAATGAAATATTAAATTACTAAATTGCAAGCTATTCCTCAATCCTTTTGAAGCTATCGGATGAGTCTTTGCTACATTGTTACTCTGAAAGTCCAGAAATCCCCCCAACCACCTTTTTCAAAGGGGGAGATAAAATGACCCTGCTACACTGGATCGGGCTGGCAACCCCTTGTTGAAATTCGTTTCTTCATTACAAATACTTCTTAAATACAGCTTTTTTCTCGACTTCCATATTTGATATTGATTGCTCTATTTCTTCGATTTCTTGCTCTATCTTTAAAATTTTCGAGACGATTTTCTGCTGCTCCTCTAAAGATGGCAATGGGATTTTGAAAGAAGCAATTTTTTCTTTGCTTATCTCTGGGTAAGTCATGCCGGTGCCCAAAGATGCAATTTCAGATATTTCGTGCTTTAAAATATAATACAAAAACTCAAAGTCTAAGAAATTAGGATCGCAAATAAAATTTTTAAAACCTTGATTAGTGCAAACTTCAACTTTCGCAATGCTGATACTTCCAATTGTTGCACGACTTGAAAAAATAATTGTATTAATCGGCAACAATTTAGCGCTACTATTATTAAGCCCTAACTCTGTTATAGCTTTAGCAGTGCTGTGTAAATATTTATTTTTTGTATCAACAAGCGTTGCCCAAAATATATTTCCATTCCAATATTCGGGCTTTTGAGTATCAGGTGTACCGCCGTTTATAATATCAGTTATATCACCCAATCTAACAAGGTTATGAGCTGATGAAAAAATTGAATCAACAATTATATCTATATCGCCTTTCCTCTTCTCAATCTTCTCTTTGCCTGCTCTTTCTTTTTCATCTAATAAAGCAATGCCATCAATAATTTTCTGTTGTATCTCTAAATTGGGGAGAGGAATTTTGATATTGCTAACATCGTAAGGATAAACATGGGGTTGGCTAGCACCCCTTGCAAATGAGTAAATAATATCCTGAATAGCAGTTAAAAAATTATAGATTAAAAAAGTCGGAATTTGATTCTCATCCTTAGATTTAACAGTTATGCAGTCAGACGCAAAAATTGGCTCCTTAAAATAATTAACAAACCCTGCTGTCCCTGAAGCGCTTATTGTTACAATATTTCCATCTCTATTTGATTGATCGTGATAGTAAGCAGGTTGCTTGCCGCCAGCAACAACTGGGATATCACCTTCAGTTACATCTTTTTTAGTAATTGAAGTTCCTTTCTTGATTTCTGTGATTTCTGATAGTGAGACAATATTTTCAGTTCCCCAAATTTGCTGATAATCAATTTTTATAAGATTCAAACTAATCTGTTTTTCAAAGTTAACTCTATCGAAGTCAAAACAATCAACAAGAAATGATAAATTAATGTTATCTTCTAACTTTTTAGCTATTTGAAAATCAAAGTTATCTATCAAAGCATTATATACATAATAATTTGCTTTGTTAGGATTGTTCTTTTCTGTTTTTTCAATATCTTCTTTTTTGCCGTTATATTCTTTTGAAATTTTATTAATTTCATAAAGCTTCGTTTTATGCAATTTATTTTCATCAAAATTATATTGAATACCCTTACCGGCTCCTGTTTTTGCGTCACTCCATATATACCCGAGAAATGCTCGCTGCGATACAATACTTTCTCCTGCTTTGACAATTACAAGTTGCTGTGGTAAAAATTTAATCTGCTCATTTTCAACAATACTTCTGTGAGTTAAAAGAAAATACTCGAACTTTTCAGTTTCAGCACTTAAAATATAATCGTATAGCAAACCGTCTAATTTCTTGTGTTTTTCTTCTTTTTTTAACTTTTTATAACTTGCTTTTCTTATCTCTTCTTTATATAGTTTAGATGAAGTAAATGATTTTTTATAGTTTTTAAAAAATTCTGTATGCACTATTTTAGAATTTGCAGCTCTTGAAATTAAAGACATATAATCTTCAATAGGAATTTCGATATAATTAATATAATCATTTAACAGACTAAGTGAATCGACAAAATCATTATCTCTTTTGTTATTTTTCAGAATTAAATCTTCAGCTACATAGCGACAATCCAGGGCAAAATTTGGATTTCTACGCTTAATAAACAAAACTAAGGTTTTTGTTCCAGTTTTAGCAAAAGCACTGGGCCCTGGCTCGAAAATAGCTTTTATTTCAAAATGCTTAATTAGAATTTCTCTTGCTTTAGTATAAAGTCCAGTGCTTGACAAAATAGAACTTGGAAAGAAAACGCCAGCAATTCCACCAATTCTTAGTAATTGCTTTGTCCTTTCAAGGAAAAGGACTTCAATATCATCTGGGTTGGAACCGGATTCTTTAATGATTTTTAAAAGTTCGAAATCAGCTAATCTTTTTTCATTTAAATGTTTTGTGAAATCTTTAATTGAATAAGGAGGATTAGCAACAAGAAAATCAAAAGTTTCTTCTTCAAAATAACTTTTTTGTCCCTTAATATTGTTCCATAATTCAAGTCCATCGCCAAAAATAACATTTGCATCACCATCGCCGTGCATAAAACAAGCGACTTGGCTTGTGCGAGCAAGGCGATAATCCTTTTCAATACCAAAAATAAAATCTTTTGCCCATCTTGTTGATTGTTTATATTCGTTCAATATTGCGTCAATATTTTCATCATTTGATAGTGGCAGCTCTTCGATAATTTGCTGAATTTCTTCAATTGATTCAGTTAAAAAATGTCCACTTCCGCAGGCGTAGTCAATAATCCTTGGTAGAAAAGCATCATCTTCCTTACTAATTTTATCCAAGATATGCTCTTTCAGTGGCAAAGAAGATACAATAAACTTTGCTAATGGCGTTGGAGTAAAAAATTGTCCTTCAGTTTGCTTAAAACCTTCTTCCAGTAGATTTTCAAAAAAATCACCTAAAAGTTGAGCTTTCCTATTGTATTTAAATCTATAAGGTTGAAATAGTTGAATTATTTCTTTAAGAACTTGGAAATTTTGTTCAAAGAGTTCTTTATTATAAATTTCTTTAAAAGCAAACTCATTGTTTGAATAATATTTAGTTTCTTTTAAAATACGCCTTATTTCATCTTTTGCAGTTTGCTTGGGAAAAGAAACAATAATATCCTCAAGCTCTTGGGAGGAATAAAAAGTATATTTTTCTTTCAGGTATTTGTCCATTGCGCGCTTATAAAGACTAGCTAATCTGTCATATAACTCCTCAGGCGTATCTGCAACAGGTTTGATTTGGAAATCTAAGACCTCATTTTCGCTTTTCTCTTCGTCAACAATTTTAGCGAGAATGAGAGAAATAACACGATTGAAGGCATTTGAACGGTCAGAAATATTGTGATGACGAAGTGCTTCTTCAAATTGTCGATAAATATTATTTGCATCATTACGAGAAAAAACAAGTTCTTTTAGTGATGATTTTTTTAAAGGACCAACACCAGGCTGATATGCCAAATAATAATCTTCAAAAATTCCTTCTTCTTCAAATTCATTGATATTATTCCTCTTTATCTTATTTTTCCAAACCCCAGCTAATTCTAAAACATGTCCAGCCTTTGAATATGTGATTAAATTGTCTGTTGCCTTTTGCGCGTTAATTTCTTCTTCACCATCTTCAGTAAAGACAATCTTATTTTTGAATTCAATTGCGTCATTAAATACTTGAGAAGTATATAAACAAAGAAATTTAGCATTTCTATCTTGTTGAAAGTAAGAAAAAAGCTGACCGCCTTCAAATCGCATTTTTTCTATTTCACTGTCAAATTCATAACCATAAGTTTTACATTCAATAATGATTAGTGTTTTTTTATTTTTCCCTTTGACTGTTATATCGGCTTTTCCACCTTTTTTAGTTCTACCAAGTTGATATCTTTTTTCAAGTTCTAAATCCTCAGGTCTATAGCCCTTTTCAAGCAATCTGTTAACGCACTCTAAAACAACAAAGTTTTCTGGGTTTTCAAAATTGGAGGTTGTTTTATCGCCTAATACAATTTTTGAGCCGTAATCAATTTTTTCGCTTTCAAGATCAATAGAAATTTTATAATCCAAAGGACTATAATTTTTACTATAAATCTTGCCTTCATCAGCTTCAGCAAATCCAAGTATTTTTAGCAAGTTTAGTATTCTATCAATTTTAATTGCCATAATACGCTCAAATTTGTAAAGAAATCAACATTAAATTGCAAAATACAAATTTTACTTTAATATGGCATAAAGAATTGCTAATTTTTTAAAAATGAGAGGCTTTTTGAAACTTTTTTCATTATTTTGCATATATTTATTTAAGTATTTAATGTGCAAATAGAAATTTATTGATGTTTATGAACTTGAAAAAAGTTTTTCTGCTGCTGTTATTCCTTGCTTCGTCTTACGATTTGTATTCCTTAACTTTGACACTGGATGAGTGCATTAAAATTGCCCAAAGCAATAGTCCGCAATCAAAAATTGCAAAGAGCAAATATCTAAATTCTTATTATAGTTATCAAGCATTTAAGTCTGGTTTTTTGCCGCAAATATCTTTCAGTGGCTCGGCGCCGGGTTTGGTTCGTCAGATTAATCAAATTACCCTGCCAGACGGCTCTTTGATTTACCAGCCCCAAAGCTATCTTTCTTCAACAGCTGGCTTATATATTAATCAAAAAATCCCATGGACAGGCGGGAACATTTCAGCATCTTCAAGTTTGAGTAGAATTGATATTTCTGGAACTAACGACACTTATTACTGGCTTAGCACTCCTATTCAACTGGTGCTTTCACAGCCCCTTTTCAGACAGAATAGCTTTGCTTGGAATATGGAAATTGAAAAGCTAAACAACAATATGAACGATAAGCAATTCATTGAATCGATGGAGGATATTGCAATCGAAGCAACAGACAAGTTTTTCAACGTCTATATTCAGCAAATTAATGTGAAAAACGCGCAACTCAATGTCGATAATAACGATACTCTTTATGTGCTTTCAAAGGGGCGTTATGAAGTTGGGAAAATTGCTGAAAACGATTTACTGCAAAGCGAACTGGCTTTAATGAATAGTCAAAATCAATTAGAAAATGCCCAACTGAACTACAGCAAAGCAAAAGAAGAGCTGCTAATCTATCTAAATTTAAACCCAAAAGAAGAATTAACCGTAATCCCGCAAACTGAAATCAGCTTTCTAAGTGTTGATAACGACAAGGCGATGGAGGAGGCAAAGAAAAATCGTTCCGATATAAGTAATTACAAATTAAATGAACTAACTGCACAAAGAAATTTAGAATTAGCAAGGGATAACAATAATTTTTCGGCTAATATTTCTGCAAGTTTTGGGTTGAATCAAACTGCTGGAAAAATGGACCAAGCATACAAAAGCTTTCTCGATAAAGAGCAGCTCAGCGTTTCGTTTGAAATCCCATTATTTCAATTTGGACGTGGAAGCTCGGAGGTCGAAGCTGCTCTTGCTGCTAAAGAACTTGCCCTTAGCTCAAACGATTTGAATTTGCAATATTTTGAGATGAATGTAAAATATCAGACCTTGCAATTTAACTTACTTCAAGAGCAGGTAAAGATTTCAGCAAAAACTGACACTATTGCCTCCCGCCGTTTTGAGGTGGCAAAAAATAGATATTTAATTGGAAAAATCGATTTGAACTCGCTTTTCATCGCTCAAAATGAAAAGGATGCTGCGTTAAGCACATATATGAATACTTTAAGAAATTATTGGATAGCATACTACAATATCCGCCGCAGCACACTTTACGATTTTGTGCGCAATCAGACAATTGAGCATCATTTTAAATAGCAGCATATTTTTTTCAATACCTCTCTGAACCTTGATTAGGCAAATTTATTGATTTGCTTAATTGGTTTTAGGAAAAATCTAAGTAATTGTAGATCAAATAGACTCCCCCTCTATTTAAAATGCTCTGGCAAACTCCTAAAAACTAAAAATCATTTTTATTCTTATGGCATAATGATTATTTTTGTTTTTTTATAAAAAAGCAAAAAAATGCTCCAAATAGTTCAACATCAAAAAACTGGCGAGATAGAAATAGTTGAGTTACCCGCTCCTTTATGCCTTGAAAATGGTATTCTTGTCAAAACGCACCATTCACTTATTAGCGCTGGAACTGAAAAAAGTTCAGTCGAAAAAGCAAAGGCATCTTTGCTTGAGCGAGCAAGAAAACAGCCCGATGATTTAAAATTAGTTATCGACACGCTTAAAAAAGAAGGAATTGCCTCTACTTTTAAACGCGTTAAAAACAAGCTAAATTCTTATAAAACGCTTGGCTATAGCTTATCTGGCGAGGTGATTGAAACAAAGTGCGATGAATTTCAGGTGGGCGATTTAGTGGCTTGCGGCGGAGCGAATCTTGCTCTGCACTCTGAAATTATTACAGTCCCCAAAAACCTTGCAGTAAAAATCCCTCAAAGCGTTTCACTTGAAGATGCCGCTTACACAACCCTTGGCTCTATTGCAATGCAGGGAGTTCGCCAAGCTGATATTCGTTTGGGAGAAAACGTTGCTGTAATTGGACTTGGCTTACTCGGACAAATAACTGTTCAATTGCTTGCGGCATCTGGGGTTAACCTTGCAGCTGTTGATATAAATAGCGAGCTTTTAGAAAAAGCAAAAGAATTCGGCTCGAGTCGTGTTTTTTTTAGCAACAAAGAATCGATTGCGGGCTTAATGAATTTTACGAATAATATTGGCTTCGATGCAGTGATTATCACAGCTGGCACAAGCTCAAATCAACCGATGGAGCTTGCTATAAAAATAGCAAGGAAAAAAGGAAAAGTTGTTGTGGTCGGCGCTGTCGGAATGAATATTGCGCGCTCTCCTTTTTATGAAAAAGAGCTAAATCTAACTATTTCCTGCAGTTATGGACCTGGACGTTATGACCCGCTTTACGAAGAAAAGGGGATTGATTATCCAATCGCTTATGCTCGTTGGACGGAAAATCGAAATATGCAATCCTTTTTAACGCTGATTGAAAAAGGAAAAATTTTCCCTTCAAAGCTCACAAGCCATAGATTTGAATTTCAAAATGCAGCAGAGGCGTATAAGCTAATTACATCGAAGGAAAAGCCTTTTTTTCTCGGTATTTTGCTCGATTATCCTCAAAAAGAAACAACGGTAAAAAGGACTTATCAGCTTCAGTCAGCTCATAAACTTTCACAAATCAATATCGCTTTCATTGGAGCTGGAAATTTTGCTCAATCGCATTTGCTCCCTCATCTTAAAATCAAAGGGGTCTCGCTTTCTGCTGTTAGCAACGCAAACCCTTCAAATTCGCTTGCAGTTGCAAAAAATTTCGGCTTTCAAAGCTATTCAAGCGATGGGATTGAATTAATAAATAGAAATGATCTGAATTGCGTCTTCGTTGCTACTCGCCACGATACGCACTATCAGTTTGTAATCGAATCCATAAAAGCGAGAAAGCCCGTTTTTGTAGAAAAACCGCTCGCTATCGATTCCGAGCAGCTCGATGATATTCGCAATCATCTTGAAAAGCAGGGTGGCAAAGTGATGGTGGGCTTCAATAGAAGATTTTCCAAGCCTTTCCAAGAAATGAAAAAATTTTTCAGCCAAAGGACACAGCCATTATCCATAATATACAGGGTAAATGCTGGCTTTATCCCAAATACTTCTTGGGTCTGCCAGCCCGAGCATGGGGGCAGAATAATTGGTGAAGTATGCCATTTTATCGATTGTATGGTATTTTTAACAAACGCAATGCCAGTGCAAATTTTCGCACAAGCTATTTCCTCGAGCAATTCAGCTGCACTTAATCAAGATACAGTCAGTATACAAATAAAATTTAGCGATGGCTCAATCGGAACGATAAATTATTTTGCCAATGGAGATTCCAGTTTTCCGAAGGAATATTGCGAGTGCTTTTCCGAGCAATCCATTGCGATAATGAATAATTTTAGCTCGCTTGAATTATACAAAGGAGGAAGGGCTAAAAAAATGAAATTTGACGGAAAAAAGGGACATAAAGAGGAGATAGAAGCTACCATCAAAGCAATTAAGCAGGGTGGCGATATGCCAATTTCTTTTAAAGAAATCTACGCTGTTACAAAGACAACTTTTCTCGCAGTTCAATCAATAGAAAAAGGAAGCGTAATTCCATATAATTAATATACTTGAGATTTCATTGCAGCAAGGGGCAGAGAGGGATCAACCCACGGACAGTGAAGCATCAATCCACGGGTTAACCTGTGGGTTGATTACCTTTATTTGTATTGATCAAGCTTTCAACAAGGGGTTGCAACCCCTTGTTACTGTGGAGTTTAGCTCCTTCCCAAGTTCAACTTGGGAAGGAGAAGACAAGAAAAAAGATGTGCCACACTTTGAAATTGTGGCACATTTGAAGCAAGATCCACCCCCTGCCCCCGCCAGCGGGGGAGATAGGACTGTCCTGTGTTTCTTTCTTAAAAAGTCTCCCTCTTTGAAAAAGTTAGTTGGGGGATTTCTGGACTCCATCTAAAAAATCAAGCAAATCACGATTCAAAAAAATATTGCTTTTCAAATAATTTCTCTTGCTTTTTTAAAAAGAAACTTTTAATTTTAAGCAAATTAATTATTAAAAATACTTCGAAAGAGGCTTTTATGAAAAAATTAATTCTTTTCTTTTTTGTATTCTTATCGTATAACCTTTTCTCGCAAACCTGGGATTTTATGTATAATGAAGATTTTCTTCCCATTGAGCCTTATTCAGGGGGTAGGCACGAGTATTTGAGAGCAAAAAACATTATAGCCCATAATGACGAAATTCTTATATGCCGCAAAGGCTATGAAAATGTTATTATGATTTATAATCAAACGAAAAAAGAATGGCGCAATATCACCCTTGATAGCATATATAAGACGATAAAAGGAGAGCATAGCTACACAAAATATGATTTTGAAGAAATTCGAGAAATTACTTTCGATTCTAAAGAAAGATTGTGGGGCACTACCGCAAATAAAATTCTTTGTATTTTTCAAGATACAACTCTGGTCTTTAATCAGGTCTATAATACTGAGAAAAACCAATTTCTTGATATAACACATATAAGGGATTTAAAGCCAGACAAAAAAGGAAATATTTGGGCTATAGTAGACAATGTGGTGACTGTGCCTTACGATCCTTTTGTTAGTTTATGCAAATTTCAAGACTCTTGTTTTGTTACGGTTAACAGCCAAAAAAAAGTTGCTCCTTTCGTTGATGGTTTAAGATTGAGAATAGCGTTTGATAATTTTGGCAAAGTATATCACACAAATTCTGACACCTTATATATTCTGGAAAATGACGAAGTAGTGAAAAAAATAGCTATTTGGGATTTGCCAGAGGGTAGATCTTATTTTTCTAGTATTGAAATAGATAAGAATAATGTTGTTTATATAATGAATACTAATATGATGCTTTACATAATTGATGGCGACAATTATTATTCAGAAGATTTTGCTTTAAAAAGCGAAAGACTATTAGCGCCACAGATGAAATCACGTGCTTATAGTTATATGAGTTTAGATAGCAATGATAATGTTTGGATAATAGGAAGTATAACCCCTGTTCTATATAAATTTGATACAAATAGAAATTGGACGGTAATAGACATCCCCCAGCCAGAAACAGCAACGGATGATTTTTATTATAAAGAGAGAATTGCTATTGATAAATATGGGAAAATTTGGATTCCCGCGCAAGCAACTCTGGGCACTTTTGGCTATGGCATCTATATATACAACAGTGATACCACTATCTCATCAGTTGAGCAGCCTTCGATTGAAACAGCTGGTCTGCCAGACGTTTGGATACGGAACCTTTACCCTAACCCAGCTAATTTAAACGCAACTTTAACCTTCTTTCTCGAAAGAAATGTTAGCAATGAATGCAAGATTGAAATTTACAACACATTAGGAATGAAAGTTAAAGATATAACTGAACAA
>JAAYJM010000265.1 GCA_012522895.1 Ignavibacteria bacterium | reverse complement strand
TTAATTTTATTTGATAAAAATAAAGAATAATTTTCTTTCATAATTCACCTTTTTTAATTTGTTAATCTACCAATTATACAAATATAATGAATTATTTTATTTATTACTCTATCTACGTGCCATTACCGCTGGCGGGGGAAGGGGGTGGATCTTACATTGTGTCTGTCTGAACTGTGATTACGCAGATTTTCTTTTTTTTAATAATCAGTGAAATCTTTTAATCTGCTTAATCCAAGTTCTGATAAAATAGAATTTTGCATAATATTCACCATTGTCTAAAAATCTTCAACAATTCACTTTTTCTTCTGCACAAATTTAACCAACAATATATTTTTGAAAATTAGTTAATTGTTTTATACTATTGGAATTAAAGCATTTTTTTACTTTATACTTTTCTATGAAAAAGCAAATGGCACATTCATTGCAAAAGAAGATTTAAAAAGGTGAAAAATGAAAAAAACTAATTCATATATAGCTCTTAAATACAAACAAGGCACGCAAGGCGCCAGCCCGATGCACTCTAAAGGATTTAGCCGCATAGCAGGTCGCCTTTTGAAGGACTCACTCAATTTTAGCGTGCCTCATTGCAAGGACGGCAATTTGATGGGTAAAATCTATTATTTGAACATTTTGGAAGGAATCCCAAGCAATATCAAGACGATACTTTCAAATAATGCAGATTTTACTTTCCGCAAGGATGCGGCTTTCATCATTCCAAAAACCAGCGAAGGAGGATTGTATGCTTAAAGAACTATATACCGCGGCACTGGGTATGCTCCCGCAGCAAACTCGCTTGGAATCTATTGCAAATAACATTGCAAACGCCGGGACAGCTGGTTTCAAAAGGCAGTCAGTTTTTGAAAGGAATCTAATAGACGCCCGTGCAAATTTTTATAATGTGCCGGGCGATGCCGAGCAAAACGACCCTCCAGTCGGCTCATATACCGATTTTTCTGCTGGCCCTATGCAAAAAACTGAAAATCCCCTCGACATAGCAATCGACAGCGAGAATGGATTCTTTTTGCTTCAGGACGAAAACGGCAACGATTTTCTTACAAGAAGGGGAAATTTCCGACTTGACAGGGATGGCAACATTATTACTATGGACGGTAAATTTTTAATTGGAAATAATGGACTTTTAAACGTTTACAAAGACTTTAATCAAGAGCAGTTTGATTATTCAGATGCAAAGGCACTCAATCTCAAAGTAAATGAAAACGGAGAATGCTTTGTGAATGAAACTTACATCGGAACGATTGAACTTGTTAAGGTCGATAATTTACAGTCACTTGAAAATATTTCTAATTCAGATTTCATAGCTCGCTATAATACTGATTTAGAAATGATTAGCATTGAAAACGTTAAGCTACGCCAGGGATGGCTTGAAAATTCAAACGTAAATATTGTTAACGAAATGGTCAATATGATTGAATTGCAGCGCCAATTTGAAGCTGGGACAAAAGTCATTCATACTAACGATGGCACCCTCGAAACCAGCATCAGAATGGGAAGGTATTATTAAAATTGATTTAATAAAACAAGAGAACTAAAATGGACAAAACACTAAGAACCGCAGCTACAGGGCTTACTGCCCAACAACGCTTCGTAGAAGTAATATCGAATAACATAGCAAATGTTAATACAACAGGGTTTAAGAAAGTAAGAGCAGAATTCAAAGATTTGCTTTACGAAACACTTCGACCAGCTGGCTCGGTTCGCAGTGTAGATGTTGAACCAATAAACGAAGTGCAAATCGGCTCTGGAACCGAGCTTTCCGCTACGACAAAGCAATTTGCACAAGGGAATATTAGCCAAACCGATAATGCTTTAGATTTAGCAATCAATGGAGATGGTTTTTTTGTTATTAGAAAGCCCGACAATAGCTATGCTTACACAAGAGACGGGACTTTCCAATTAGATAATAATGGAACGGTTGTAAGCACGGAAGGTTACCCATTAGAACCAAGTTTTCATATCCCGGATGATGCGGTTGGAGTTTCTATTACTCGCGATGGCGTTTTTACTTTAATCTTTGAATCTGGCGCAGAAGAGCAAACGCTTGGACAAATTGAGCTTGCACGCTTTGTAAACCCTGCGGGATTGCGCTCAGTGGGAGACAATCTTTACGTTGAAACTACTGCTTCGGGACCAGCGATTTTCGAGCGGCCCGGCTCAAACAATACTGGTGAAATTATTCAATATCACCTTGAAGCCTCAAACGTAAGCATTGTAGACGAAATGGTGAATATGATTGTTGCTCAGCGTGCTTATGAGCTGAACTCAAAATCCGTTCGCACAGCAGACGACATTCTTGGTATGGCAGTGAATTTGAAACGATAGGCGTTTCAGTTGAATTTGTGTGTATGAAAATTTCCCTGTTCCCTTTGCAAAGAGGGGATTATCCCCCGCCAGCGGGGGACATAGGCGTCATTGACAATGAAGTGAAAAGTTTGTTTGAACCAGGATTAACCAGATTTCAATGATTTATGGTTATTTTTTTAAAAAATTGAAAATTAGTGAAATCTGAAAAATCAGCTTAATTACAGTTCAGGCAAAAAAAATCAGTGAAAAACAAAATAATAAAATGACAAAAAATATAATTATAATAATTATGATGACGATATTCAGCGGAGCTAATCTTTTTTCGCAGTCTTCTTTTTCTGGGGAAAGATTAAAACAAGCCTGCATTGATTATATACATAGCAAGGTAGGGACTGATGTAGAAATATATATTTCAAGCATTATTGATGACCAAAAATTTCCTGAAAATGGAGTGATAGCAAAGCTCAAAGGTGAAGAATATTCATTAAAAGGAAACACAAACCTTGCAATTGAATTTCTTTTAAATGAAATTTTAGTAAAAAGATTGCAAGTCCCAGTAAGAATTAAGGTTTATAAAGAAGTGCCTGTTGCAAAAGAAGGTATTCATCGTGGGCAAATCATAGATAACAGGGATTTGCAGCTCGAAAAAAAAGACGTTACGAACTATGCGAACTCAGAGCTGCTTGATTTTGAAGAAATTATTAACAGCAAGGCAAAAAGAAACATTTCTGCTTCTTCAATAATCACGGCAAGCCATATAGAAAAAGGAAATATCATCAATAAAGGTGATAAAGTTCAGTTGTTAGTGCAGTCGGGCAATATAAGAATCCAAGCTTATGGCGAGGCATTGCAAGATGCAAAAATTAATGATATGCTTCGAGTTCGCCGCGAGGGAACAAAAACCATCGTTCAAGGGAAAGTTGCAGAAGACGGCACTGTCGTTATTTCACAAAAATAAAAAGGGAAAAAATGAAAAAATATTGCGTCATAATAGGATTAGCTTTAATGCTTACGCTCGGAATGGATTCCGCTTGGGCGCAATTTATTCAGAACAGCTCACGCTCTCTTTTTTCTGATGTCAAGGCATTCAAAGAGGGCGATGCCCTTATGATTCTAATTACTGAGTTCACAGAAGCCGATAACAAAGCATCTAACAGCGAGGACAGAAGCACCGATCTTTCCGGCTCTGCAAGTATATCGACAGGCAATAGCTCAAACACAAAAATTGGCGCCGGGCTTGGCACCGGGAATAGATTTAAGGGAAGCGGCGCAACCACGCGGAGCGAAAGAATTAAATCCAAACTTAGCGCAAGAGTGATTGAAGTAGAAGAGAACGGAAATTTAAAAATCGAAGGAAAAAGAACTACAAAAATCAATGGAGAAACGCAAACAATTATAATTCAAGGAATTGTGCGTCCAGTGGATATAAGTCCGCAAAACTCAGTTTACTCCTTCAATATTTTAGACTTAACGCTATTCATTGAAGGAGATGGCTCAGTCTCAAAAACAACAGAACCGGGTTTGATTACAAAATTTTTAAGATTACTTTTTTAAATGGAAAAAATAAAAGAACATATAAATATTTTTCCTTGTCATTCTGAACGAAGTGAAGAATCCAGAAAATCCCCCCTACACCACTTTTGCAAAGGGGAGAAAGGCGAAAACAG
>JAAYJM010000264.1 GCA_012522895.1 Ignavibacteria bacterium | reverse complement strand
GGTGAATGCCTGGCGAAGATGCAATTCCTTTTAGAATATCAGTCTTTTTTTCCATATATTTTTCTTATAGTTAATAAAATTAATCAATTTAAATAATATTATGCAAATTTATAAATTAAAATTTATTAATTTTGCATAATTGCAATTATTTTTGATAGCTATGTTAGAAGAAATTTCAATCCCTTTTAAAATTGATGATGTTTTTAAAGGGTTGGCTGAGACGACTGGAATTTTGAGATATGAGAATGGCAGCATATTAATTGAGTTCCAGACAAAAGATAGTTTTATTGGCTTTATTCAAACAGGCATAAAATTTATAAAAATTTCGGTAGAATCCATTGCACATATTGAGTTGAAAAAGAAATTTTTTTATACACAAATTATTATTAAACCCTTGTCTCTACTTTCATTAAAGGAGTTGAAAGGCTATAATAAGCCAGAATTAATTCTGTTTATTGAAAAAAAATACCGCGAAGAAGCTCAACAATTCATTTCCTACATAAATTTGCTAAAAGCTGAAAGCATTTTAAATAGAATAGACGGATAATTAATAGTAAGGAATCCAAAAAATACCCCCTTGGGATAAATTCATTTATAAATTTTGAATATAATCCCAAGGGAATATTTTTATATCGCAGCAACTCATCTCAAGTTTACAAATCTCAGATTTACAAACTTGAGATGAGTAAATTCTATTTAAAGTTAGTTCTTTTCTTTTGCGCGCTTTAATAGCTCTTCCATTAATTGCTTGGCTGCAGCTGGAATTACGGTGCCAGGACCAAAAACAGCTTTTGTGCCTGCTTTGTAAAGAAAATCATAGTCTTGAGGAGGAATTACACCACCCGCAATAACTATAATATCTTCGCGACCGTATTTTTTAAGCTCTTCAATTAATTGAGGGACAAGTGTTTTATGCCCCGCGGCAAGCGAGCTTGCTCCAACAATATGCACGTCATTTTCCACAGCCTGACGAGCCGTTTCCTCTGGTGTTTGGAATAAAGGACCAATATCCACATCAAATCCCATATCGGCATAAGCAGTGGCAACAACTTTCGCGCCTCTGTCGTGTCCATCTTGTCCCATTTTTGCAACCAGAATTCTTGGACGTCTTCCTTCGATTTCTTCGAACTCATCAGTTAGTTTTAAAACCTCGTTAATTAATTCTCTGTCTGAAAACTCAGAGCCATAAATACCAGAAATTGAACGTATCACCGCTTTATGCCTTCCAAAAACTTTTTCCATTGCGTCAGAAATCTCGCCAAGTGAAGCGCGCACTCTTGCCGCTTTAACTGATAAATCAAGCAGATTGCCCTCGCCAGTATCGGCACATTTTGTAATGTCTTCGAGTGCTTTTTTGACATCGGCTTCGTTTCGCTCTGCTCTTAATTTTTCCAAACTCTTAATTTGCTGATCCCGGACAAGTGAATTATCCACTTCCAAAAAGTCGATTTGTGTTTCTTTTTCGAGCTTATATTTATTGACGCCTATAATAAGTTCCTTTCCAGAGTCAATTCTTGCTTGACGGCGTGCAGATGCTTCTTCAACCCTCATTTTTGGAATGCCTGTTTCAATCGCCTTTGCCATTCCGCCCAATGATTCAATTTCTTCAATATGATTCCAAGCACGGTGCATTATTTCATTTGTCAAACTTTCAAGGTAATATGAGCCAGCCCAAGGGTCAATGACTTTGCAAATATTAGCTTCCTCTTGCAAGTAAATCTGTGTATTTCTTGCGATTCGGGCAGAAAAATCAGTTGGGAGTGCAATTGCCTCGTCAAGTGAGTTGGTGTGAAGCGATTGAGTATGCCCCAAAACTGCTGCCATAGCTTCAATCACAGTCCGAGAAACGTTATTAAATGGATCTTGCTCAGTCAAACTCCAGCCGGAAGTTTGCGAGTGTGTTCTTAAAGAAAGCGATTTAGGATTTTTTGGATTGAATTGCTTAATTATTTTTGCCCAAAGCAAGCGAGCAGCACGCATTTTCGCTATTTCCATAAAATAATTTTTTCCTATTCCCCAGAAAAATGAAATTCTTGGAGCAAATGCGTCAATATCTAAACCAGCCTTTATGCCAGCGCGAACGTATTCAAGTCCATCGGCAAGGGTATAGCCCATTTCCAAATCTGCTGTGGCGCCAGCTTCTTGCATGTGATAACCCGAGACGGAAATGCAGTTAAATTTCGGCATATTTTTAGAGGTATATGCAAAAATATCTGCAATTATTCTCATTGAAGGGATTGGGGGGTAAATATATGTGTTTCTGACCATATATTCTTTTAAAATGTCGTTTTGAATAGTGCCAGTAAGCAATTCTTGTTTTACGCCCTGCTCCTCAGCTGCAAGGATATAAAATGCCATCACCGGAAGCACGGCGCCATTCATTGTCATAGAAACGGACATTTTATCAAGTGGAATGCCATCGAAAAGCACATTCATATCCAATATGGAATCGATTGCCACTCCAGCTTTTCCAACGTCTCCAACTACGCGAGGGTGGTCGGAATCGTAACCGCGGTGTGTTGCCAAATCAAACGCAACAGACAGTCCCATCTGCCCAGCCGCGAGGTTTCTACGATAAAAGGCGTTACTCTCCTCGGCTGTCGAAAAGCCAGCATATTGACGAATAGTCCAAGGCTTAATCGCATACATTGTATGGTATGGACCTCTCAAATAGGGTGGGATCCCAGAAAGGAAGCGAAGATGCTCCAGCGTCTCCAAATCTTCTTTTGTGTAAACTGGTTTAATATCAATATTTTCCAGCGTTTTTTCAATGAGTGCAGAAAATTCTTTACCAGTTTCTTTTTCGATTAAACTTTTCCATTCTTCAATAGAAGCTTGGTTAAAATCGCTTTTATAATCTATTTTTGTGAAATCGGGGTTCATTCTTTCCTCTTAAAATATTTTTAAATCATTTTGCAGTTTGGACAAAACGCCGTAAATATCTGCTTTTATATGTATAAAATCATCTACGCCAGCAGCTTTAAAAGCATCAATATGCTCAACTGGGTAGCCTGCAACAATAACTTTCGCATCTGCTTTGATTTCTTTTGCTTTTTTTGTAAGCTCTGGAACAATATCGGGATAAGTATCATCAGTGGAACAAATTACTATACATTTTGCATCAGCTTTCGCGAACTCAGAAATGGCATCGTCCACCGCGCTAAAGCCATTCGGATAAATCGGCTCAAAGCCAGCAACTCTAAAGAAATCATTTGAAAAATCTGCCCTTGGCTTATGCTGTTTCAAGGGTCCCATAGTTGCAAAAAACACTTTGGGAAACGCTTGATTTTTATCTTTATAATTCAAAGCATTAAGACGCATTGCCTCAAATGGTTCGGCAAAACGGACAGCTTGAAAAGTTTGAATTTCCGCTGCAGTCTCATCTTTTTGTGCTGGAGTAAGGTTTCTCAAATATTTTTCTTCTTCATAAATATTTGCAGTTTTGTTTGCTCCAACCAGCACTTCTTTTCTTGTCTTGTAGTTCTTATCTCTAATCTCGGCAATTTTTCTTACTTCCTCTTGAACCTCTCCTCTTTTTAGAGCTTTAAGCCAGCCGTCTTTTGCCTCGATAGCTTGGAAAAGCTCCCAAGAATGCTTAGAAAGTTTATCTGTCAAATATTCCACAAACCAGCTGCCACCCGCAGGGTCTATAACGTCAGTTAAATTGCATTCTTCTTTTAAAATCAACTGGTTGTTTATTGAAAGTCGGTAAGAGTCATTGTCTTGCAAATTTGAATAGCTATCGAAGGGCGCGATGCTCAAACTATCGCAGCCACCGAGTATCGCTGCAAGTGCTTCACCGGTATGTCTAATTATATTTTGATGGGGATCTAATTTAGATTTATTGCAAAGCCAAACATCAGAATGAATGAACATTTTTCTTGATTCTTCATTTCCGCGGAATTCTTTAATAATTTTTGCCCACAAAGAACGGATAGCTCTTAATTTAGCTATTTCAATGAAAAAGTTAGTTCCGCTTGTAAGTCTAAAAACCATCTTTTTTGCAGCATAATTTATGCAAAGGTCTTCTTTTTTAAAGATTCTTAAATACTGAACGGCTTTGCTAAGCGTGTATGCAATTTCTTGAACGGCGCTTGCTCCGGCATTTCCATAAACAGTTCCGTCAATAGCAATTGTTTTATTTGAATTATTTAGAAAAGCATCGCTTGACGTTAGCTCAATTAATTGGTCTATCGCTTCATGGGTTTTTGCAAGTCCGCAGCCATATTTTTCTGCAAGTGAAATTGGATCGAAAAGAATTCCGCCTTTGGCTATATTAGATTTTCCAAAAAATTCAGTTAGCAAAGCAATTTTTGATAAGGAGTCTTTTCCAATTTGGAAATAAAGTTTAATATTTCCTAAATCAATATTCTTAAATAGACTGCAAAAATCATTATATTCAGAAATATTTAGCAAAAAAGCTTCGGGGATAATTGCAGAGTCCAACCCGCGGCTTACTAAATAAGAAAGAAGACGGTTAAACTCCTCTGGTTCGGAATGGCTAATTTCTTGCGCAATATCCCAAGCTTTAGCTTTATATCCGCTATAGCTATTGCCTCGTATATAAGGGAAAAAGCCGGGGAGATTGCTCTTTGAATGCTCAATTTCCTCCATATCTTTTTGAGTGTAGATAGGGAAAAAATCAATGCCTTCGACTGTCTTAGTTATTAATTTATCGATTGGCTTGCCTTTATTAGACAGCTCTGCTTCTTTAATCCAATCGTTAAAGTTCGGAATTTGAAAATCCGATAAAAGTTTTGTTTGTTCCATAGCAATTCTATTGATTGTTAAACGATAAGAAGGGCATCACCATAAGCAAGGAATTGGAAATTTTCTTTAATCGCTTTTCTGTATGCTTTCATAAGATTCTCTTTTCCTGCAAAAGCTGCCGAAAGCAGCAAAGTTGATGTTGCGGGTGCTTGAAAATTTGTTATATATTTGTTAACTATTTTAAAATCGTATTGTGGGTAAATAAATTTATCTGTCCAGCCTTTATTGGGTTTCACAGCTCCCGAGGTTAGCACTGAAGCTTCCAAAGCTCGAACCACGCTTGCTCCTACTGCAAAAACATTGCGCTTCGCTTTCAAAGATTTGTTTATTGTCTCGGCTGCTTCAAGTGAAATTTTAAAGTATTCGGAATACATGCGATGCTTTGTCAAGTCTTCAACTTCAATTTTCTCAAAAACTCCTTGCCCAAGATTAAGGACAACTTTAGCAATACGAATACCTTTTTTTTCTATTTTTTCTAACAGCTCCTCAGTAAAATGCAGTCCAGCTGTCGGAGGGGCTATTGAATTTAAATAATCTTCATTTGCAAAAATTGTTTGATAGGTTTCTTTGTCAAGGTCGCTTGGCTCGCGCTTAATTAACTCTGGAATCGGCATCTGCCCAATTCGTTTAATCACTTGAAACAAATCATCAGGGTAGCTAAATCTGACAGTCCTGCCGCGAGAGGTGGTGTTATCAATTACTTCGCAGTAAAACCTTTCATCGTCAAAATATATTTTATTTCCTATTCTAACTTTTCTCGCTGGCTCAACTAATACGTCCCATATTTTTTCTTCTGATTTCAGCTCTCGCAGTAAAAGCACTTCAATAGTAGCGTTAGTTTTTTCTTTTTTTCCATAAAGGCGGGCTGGGAAGACCTTAGTTTCATTTACTACAAGGCAGTCCCCTTTTTCCATAAAACCAATTATATCCTTGAATTGTTTTTCTTCAATCTCGCCAGTTTCCTTATCCAAAACCATAAGGCGTGAAGAGTCACGGGGATCTGATAAGAATTTTGCTACGCTGTTCTTTGGTAAATTAAACTTGAATTCTGATAATTTCATTTATTTCCCCAAACAGTTCATACTAAATTTTACAAATTTAACAATTTTATTGCTCATTTCATATTATTATTTTATTCATTTTGTATTATTTACAAATATTTTACATTGTTCTTTATAGTTTTTAAAAAACTTGAGAGCGGAAAAATTTGTAAATGAATTGAATATTAATAAAAGGGCTGGGTGGATTTTTCACGTAGTCATTCCGAGCGCAGCGAGGAATCCAGAGTGATTGCGATATTGAAACGCTCTCTGGATTCTTCACGTTGTTCAGAATGACAGTGCTACTCTATATCCCCCGCTGGCGGGGGAAGGGGGTGGATCTTGCAAAAGTCATTCCGAGCGCAGCGAGGAATCCAGAGTGATTGCTGTATTGGAAAGTTTTCTGGATTCTTCACTACGTTCAGAAAGACGCTGCCATTCTATTTTCCCCTTTGAAAAAGAAAACTAATCTTCTTCTAAAAAAGGCACAACTAAAAATCTGTTATAATCTTTTTTGTTATTAAAAAAATATTTTTCGCTAAACTCTTCGTTTTTATGACAGAAAGAGCAATGCGTTATGTATGATTTTTGTTCTTTTAAAATCGGATTTTTTGCTATGCTTTCTTTATGGCACTTTAAACAAGAATAGTGCATTGCATCGACATAAGAATATGTTTTATATGATTTTAGCTCTTTTACTTTCGTTTCTTTTGGGAACAAATCTACGTGGCATTTTAAACATGTTTCCGCTACTTTCTTTGGCTGATTTCTAAAATCTGCACCTTTACTTGTGTTTTTGCTATGGCATTGGTAACAATCAAGATTTGCGCCCTCTTTCGAGCTATGCCAGAAATGCCCAAATATATCGCTTTCCGTATACATTTCATTATGGCATTCATAGCAAGGAGTGTTGCTTTCCATCATTGGCTTATTCAAATGATGGCAAGCATTGCAAGGAATTTTTAAAGAGTCAAAATGAAAATGGTGAGTAAAATTTACTCCAAAGCCATCTCTATTTCCATCAATAAAAAGATTAACTCCTCCGCGAGCTTTCTTTGCTTGCACGCGTTCAAATCCATCGCTATGAATCTTTTCTCCAGAAATAAGGGCAAACGAAACGGCAAAAGCAAACATAAAGCCAAGTGAGAATTTAGAACGATTTTTTAGCTTGCTCTCTCCAAGATATACTTTAAACGAATTGAACTCGGGTTTAAGCTCGGGCGCGGATTCGTCAATATTTGGACTTTCATTCCAAACTCTATAGTTTTCAATAAAATAAAAGAAAATTAAAATTGCAGCAGATACAAGCCCAGCAGAAATAGCAAGTTCAGTCCAAGCTGGAAAATAAAAATCCGCAATTCCAGATAAATTATTTAGATGCGTTAAACCGCCCACGTTTAAGCGATTAAACAACATTCCCAAAACCCCAGAAAACGCCGCAATATACATTAAAGACAAGTTGAAACGGAGTCTTGAAATTGTAAAAATTAAAAGAGGGATAAAAGCAGAAAAAGTAATTTCAATCCAAAATAGCCAAGCAGCCCAAGTTGAATTGAATAAAAAGGGACTGGCGCCTCTTATCAAAATATCTGAAAATCTTAGCGCAATATAAAAAGCGATAAGGCAAATGGAATATTTGGCAAGTTTGCTTAAAAGCTCTTTTTCCATTTCCTTTTTGTAAAGATAGCTTGTGCTAAGGCTTTCAAGAATTACCATCATCAGACCAAGACAAACCGCGGAAACAAAGAAAATAATCGGAATGATTGGAGAATACCAAAGTGGGTGCAGGCGGTATGGCATTGCTAAAAACAGACTGCCCAAGGAAGATTGGTGAAGTGTAGAAAGCATTATCCCAAGAATTACCAATGGAATACGAATTTTGTATAATTTTTGATGAACAAAGCCGAGCAGCTTTATATTTGGATATTTTTCAAGAATAACAGGTGCAAATTCAAGGGCAAGCACCGTCAGATAAAGCATCACACACCAGCCTACCTCGAAAAGCGGAGAGCGTGGATTCCAATAAATCGTCAAATGCCAAATATTCCAAGGCAGCCCTAAATCAAATAGCAAACCCACAGCAACAGCAATATACCCAAGGAAAGCGGTTAAAATTGCAGCCCTTGCGATGGATTGCATTTCTTTTTTGCCAAAAATATAATTAAACGCCGCAATAACGAAGCCTCCCGAAGCGAGAGCAACTCCACCCATCACGTCAAACCCAATCCAAAAACCCCAGGGGGTGTTGTCAGAAAGGTTTGTAGTAGCACCTAATCCAAAAAGAAAGCGTGTTATTCCAACAGCAGCCGCAGCTCCCAGTATTATCCAAAGCCAGAGCTTTGCCTTATTAATTCGCTCCATTCATTCCCAAATCTACAATCTTCAAATTATTCCATTTTCTTTTTTCAAGATAAAAAAAAATGCAAAGAAAACAAAATGATTTCTCTTTTAGGAATCGGGAAGTTGGAGTTAGGAATCGGATTTTTAGAAGCAAAAAGGTTTTGTTTTTTTCGGTTCGATTAGAATAGCGAAAAAAAGATGGGCTGCATCTTGGGGGACGCAGCCCATCTTATAAATCATTAGTCGATAACTGATTACCGACTACCGGCTACCGATTACTTATTAATAATCATTAGCGAAGAAGCTCTTTTGCTTAAAGAATTTAATACAACGTTATAAACTCCGTTCAGCAAATTACTTAGATCAAAATTCAATTTATGCACGCCCGGTGTGTAGTAGTTGTTTCCGACTTTTGCAATCAGCTCACCGTTCAATGTGTAAATTTCAATGACTGCATCGCCTTCATCAGCCAAGCTAAATTCAAATGTTGTTGAATTTGCAGCCGGATTGGGAACGCAGCTTATACTGAAAGCAAGTTCATCATTATTAAGCACTGTCGCTTTTGCTAAATAAATGGCGTTTGTTGAGTAAATTAAATTGTCTTGCTCTATATCCTTCGTTATTTCTTTTATATTATATAAGGACACATTTTGCAAGGCATTGTTACTCAATAGCTTAACTGAAAGCAATTCGCTGTGCGCGGCGCCATCTACCTGTTTTGTTAGCTCATCATCACCCCAGATTGTAAGGGCAGAAACTCCATTATGCACAGCGCCAGAGCCAATTAGCTCATCATTCACGTTATAAACTCCCACTTCCGCACCATTTTCAATTCCATCAAACTGAAGAAGTAAAGTGGCGTTGTTGCCAGTGTTTTTATATATTGGAACGAGCTGCTTTGCAAGAGGACTAAGTTCAATATCTGTAACGATTTTACCAGCACTATTTTCTGGGTATGTTAGCACTCCTGCTTGGTTTGTATAAATCCAGTAGCCTTGACCCGATAGCATATTGCCGACTGTGTTTACTCCCCAAGCTGGGAAGTAAATACCACCGCTATTGTTTTTGGCAAGAGTAATTTCATCGCTTATCGTTGCAAGAGCTAAGTTAGTGCTGAGCGCTGAAGTCCTTAAATATGGAACTAAATTCCAGCCACCATCAAGGGCTAATGGTGTTTCTTCTGGGATCACTTTAATACCTTCTATAGCTAAATTGAAGCTGCTATTAGCATTGATTAAATAGCCATCTGCTATGCTCCAATCGCCGATGTTGTTAATTTCTTGTTGAGGAATGAACATTTGTCCAGCCCCATTTTTCACAACATTGATATTATTTAAAGCATCTTCAAAAAGCTCAATCATATCTGGGTCGTCTGGATTAACATAGCTTGAAATAATATTCCAGCCGCTGTTAATGGCAATTTCTTGTAAGGCTGGCTCTGCAATGGTTGTAAAGCTCCAAATCTCTGACCAAGGACCAATATTTCCTTCATTGCTCTTTGCCATTACTCGCCAATAATATGTTGTTGCGTAGGCGAAACCAGAAACTAATAATGATCTTACTGTGAAATCCTGACTGAGCAGGACCTCGCTAAAGTCTTCACTATCGTTAATTTGGAAAGTATAGTAGTTTGCGCCTTGGACGCTGTTCCAACTCATCGGTAAATTATCAACTTGAGTATCAGTCAGTCCATCTTCAGGTTGAGCTAAAGCAACTTGGTCAAGTGCCGGAAGCTCAAGCGTTGTAAAGCTCCAACGTGGAGACCAAAAGCTTGTTTCATTGCCATCGTTTGCATTTGCACGCCAATAGTAGACAGTGGAAGGAGCTAACCTGTCGCCATCAGGCACTTGATACTCAGTTTCGAGAAGACCTTCTTCAAAAATAACAATATTTTCAAAGTCGGGGTCTGTGGCTACCATTAAACCGTAAGAGATGGCACCTTCTACGTCAGTCCAATCGAATAGCGGGTTTAATACAACATCAATCGCGCCTTTTTCTGGTAATAAGTTTTGCGGCAATCCAGTAAAAGCTTCTACGCTGAACATAATATTCGGTCTATTGGAAGAAATACTTGCAGCGCCTGGCTCTGTGCAAACTGTTGAGCTGTTTGCAGCGTAGTGTCGAACTGAAGTGAATGCTGTTGTTGTGTAGTAAGTTCGCTGATTCATCCCGCCAGATTCTGAATTGTTAAAGCAAATATCAATTAGAATGTTTGACCCTCCGTCCCAAACAAATGGCTCATTGAATAAATGAACGTTCCAACCAAGAACGTTATTATATGAAGGACACAAATATACTGATGTAAAGCCTTCTTCGTCCCAGTTAGCATCTAAAACTGTTGCATTTGTATGTTTTAATTTTATTTCAAAATTTGTCAAGGGAAGAGCGGAGTTAATTTCGCCAACATTAAAAGCTAAGGAACTGATATAAGCTCCGTAAACCTCGGCATCATTAAGCTCGTCAGCAAGGACTAATATTTGATGCTTCGCACCATTGAAAATTGAACCGTAAGGAGAGGGATATCGAATCATGTGGCTAAGCGAGGTTCCTTCTCCAATAATAGCATTATAACCTGTTGAGAGTTCCCAAATCTCAGACCATGGACTTATTGAGTATGGGTTGCTTGCCCTTACTCTCCAATAATAGTGACTGTTTGTTTCAAGCTCGATTTCAAAATCTGTAGAGCTAATTTCTTCATCAATTATTATTCCAGAGAAATCGCTGTCAGTTGCTACTTGAATTTCATATTCGGCAGCGCCAAGTGATGCTTCCCATTGGAAAAATACATTAGGAGGAGTGCCTACTAATCCATTAGCTGGCTGCAATAAATTTGGAGCAAGCAAATCACCTGCCACAGTAAAGCTCCAGCTTGTAGACCAAGGACTGAGCGCGTTTCCGTCTGAAGCATTAGCTCGCCAATAGTAAGTTGTTAGAGGCAATAAAATACCTTCTTGCACTTGATATTCACTTTCGTTTAATTCGCTTTCCTCTATTACTATATAAGTAAAATCAGGGTCTTCGGCTACCATTATACCATAAGAAATAGCGCCATCTACACTTGAGAAATCAAGGAGTGGGGTTTCAGATACGCCATAAGAGCCGTTTATTGGAGATATGTTCACGGGAGCTAATAAATCGCTAATCTCAATGCCAAACATCATATTAGGTCTTTCCCAAGTCAAATTTGCTGTGCCTGGCGCAGTGCAGACAGTTGCATTATTTGCGGCATACCAGCGAACTGAGCTATGCATTGTTGTGCTATAATAAGTATGATTGTGAGCAAAAGCCATTAATGGATTGTTAAAACATACGTCTACTAATATGTTCGATGCTCCGTCCCAAGGGAAGGGATTGTTAAATTCGTGAATATTCCAATTGGCAACATTTACTAAAGAGCTATTTTGAAAAACAGATGTAAAGCCTTCACTGTCCCATTCTTCACCTAAATTATTGATGTCGGTTTGCTTTAACTTTATTTCAAAATTCACTAAGCCAAGAACAGACACAAGCTCTGGTATGTTGAATGCCAAAGAAGTTAAGTCGCCAGGACCACCACCAGCATTGTATATTTCCTCTGCAAGCACTAATAGTTGGTGCTTTGCGCCTCTTGTAGTAGCGCCATAAGGAGCTGGATAAACATTTCCGTCATAGTAAGATTCACCTTCTCCAAGAACAATATAAGGTCCTGTTGTAAATTCCCAAATCTCAGACCAAGGACCAATTAAATTATCGTTTAAAGCTCTAACTTGCCAATAGAATGTGCTATTCATCGCTAAAGCTAAGTTGCAGAACTTTCTATAAAGATCTTGCTCGTTGACTATGTTGTAAAAGTCTTCGTCGCTTGCTACTTGAATTTGATAGTATTCAGCGCCTACAACTTCTTCCCACTCAAAACGAACACCAGCGGGAACATTAGTTGCGTAATTTTGAGGTGCAATCAAAGCTGGCTCTGTAAGATAATCGACACCCGTAGTAAAGCTCCAAACCTCAGACCAAGAGCCTGGATATCCTTCATCAAAGGCATTGGCTTTCCAATAGTGCGTTGTAGCTGGGGCCAGCTCATTAGACTCTGGAACTTGGTATTCGCTTTCTGAAAGCCCAGTCTCGTTAATTATTATATTATTGAAATTGGGATCAGTTGCGACTACTAAGCCGTAAGATGTTGCAAACTCTACATCTGTCCAATCAAAGAAAGGAGTTTGAGAAACGCTAAGCTCACCGTTTTCTGGTAATAAATTATAAGGCCTTCCAGAAGAATAAACGTCTAAGTCAAACATCATATTTGGCCTCAAATTCGAGAGAGTAGCGGTGCCAAATGCTGTGCAAACAGTTGAATTATCAGCCCTGTAATACCTTACCGAATTATAAGAAGTTTGCGTATAGTAAGTTGAGTGGTTGAGCGTTGCGCTTGAGTTGTTAAAGCAAATATCAACAAGAATATTAGAAGCTCCATCCCAAACAAACGGCTCATCAAATGTGTGGGTAAACCAGCCAATGTCATTTGTTTGCAAACTTGGATTATAGTAAAGTTCAGTAAAATCATTTTCGTCCCAATTTTCATCAAGCTCGTTTTGCATTATTGGCACCATTCTAATTCGGAAGTCATTAAAGACAGTTCCGGTCCCAAGCTGGTGGATATTGAAAGCTAAAGAAGTAAGTGCACCAGGCAACCCTCCCGCATCGTAAATTTCATCGGCATGAATTAATATTTGATGCTTTGCTCCATAATACAAGTTCCCGTAAGGAGCGGGGTAGCTACTATTAGAATTATAAGTTGTTCCTTCTCCAATAATAAATAAACTACCTGTGGTAAAGTGCCACAGTTCAGACCAGTCGCTTTCAGAGCTTGGATTGAAAGCTTTCACCCTCCAATAGTAGCTTGAATACCTTTCAAGCCCAACAGTTACTTGAGAAACGGTCAGCATTTGGTCATATACAATGTTGCTAAATTCTTCATTTCTTGCAATTTGAAGCTGATAGTTTTCTGCTGCAACCTGAGGTTCCCATTCAAACTTAACACTCGTTGGAATTTCAGATGCGTAATTCGGTGGAGAACTAAGAGTGGGTGAAGGCAAATCGCCACCTGTAGTAAAGCTCCAAACATAAGACCAAGGGCTTGTTTGCTCTCCATCTGTTGCATTAGCTTTCCAGTAATGCACTGTAGAAGGAGCTAACTCATAAGATGCTGGAACTTGATACTCAGTTTCGAGAAGACCTTCTTCAAAAATAACAATATTTTCAAAATCGGGATCTGTTGCTACCATTAAGCTATACGAGCTGGCACCTTCAACCTCAGACCATTCAAATAAAGGAAGTTGAGAAATACCAGTCGCTTCATTTTCTGGCGATAAGTTTTGTGGTGGCTGGAATTCGTCTGCTTCGATGCTAAACATCATATTGTGCCGCCTATTTGATAAAGATACCGCACCTGGTGAAGAGCATACATTCAGAGTATTATCTCTAAAATAGCGGACTGAATTAAACGAAGTTGTTGTATAACGTGTTCTTTGATTTAGCCCGCCAGACTCTGAGTTGTTAAAGCAAATATCAACCAAAATGTTTGATGAGCCATCCCAATAAAAGGAGCTATTGAATAAGTGCGTGTTCCAATCGAGAGTATTGAGATATGAAGAGCAATAATAAACAGTTGTAAAGCCGCCAAAGTCCCAGCTGGCGTCTAATTCCGTGGCATCCGTATTTTTTAATTTAATTTCTAAGTCGCTTAGTGCAATAGATGAATTAAGCTGAGAGACGTCAAAGGACAAGGAAGCTAAATTCCCGGGTAAAGCGCCTGCATCATAAAGTTCATCAGAGTGAATTAAAAATTGATGTTTTGCCCCAAAAGAAACTGTCCCATAAGGAGCAGGGTAACTAATAATTGAGTTTGTAGATGTCCCATCACCAATTACAAATGTGTAACCAGTAGTAAACTCCCAAATCTCAGACCATGGGCTTTCCGAACTAGGGTTGATTGCCATTACTCTCCAATAGTAATGACTGTTTATTTCAAGCTCGTAAGTGAAATCTGTTGTTGCAGTATTTTCATCTATTATTAACTCAGAAAAACCATAATCAGTTGCGACTTGAATTTGATACTCAGCAGCGCCAAGAGATCCTTCCCATTCAAAAGCGACATTAGGATGAGCGCCTTTTAATTCATTATTAGGTTGAGCTAAATAGGGCGGGAACAAATCGCCAGCTACTGTGAAACTCCAGCTTGCAGACCACGAGCTAAGTGAATTTCCATCTGAAGCATTGCTTCGCCAATAGTAAGTTGTCAAAGGAAGCAAAAGACCTGCAGGCACTTGATATTGGTTATACTCCAAGCCTTCTTCATCAAGAATAATTTCGTTGTAATCAGGATCAGTTGCAAGCATTATACCATAAGACGCTGCACCTTCAACGCTGGTAAATTCAAGCAACGGGGTTCCAGATACACCATAAGCTCCGTTTTCCGGCATCAAGTTCGTTGGAGGTGAAATCGACCTAAGCTCAATTCCAAACATAATATTTGGTCTCTCCGATGATAAAGTTGCTGCTCCTGGTGCCGTGCATACTGTAGCGTTGTTTGCAGTATACCAGCGAACTGAACTATTCATAGTTGTGCTGTAGCAAGTGTTGTTTTGGTCGAAAGCCATTAATGGATTGTTAAAACATACGTCTACCAAAATGTTTGATGTTCCGTCCCAAGGGAAAGGAACGTTGAATTCGTGAATGTTCCAATCTGCTACGTTTACCAAAGAGCTGTTTTGAAAAACAGAAGTAAAGCCATCTGTATCCCACTCTTCGTCTAAATTGTCAATTTCAGTTTGTTTTAACTTTATTTCAAAGTTAACCAAGCCAATAGTAGACTTTAGTTCAGCTATATTAAATGCTAACGAAATCAAGTCACCGGAAGCACCACCTGCATTATAAATTTCCTCTGCAAGAATTAATATTTGATGCTTTGCACCTCTATTTGTAGCACCATAAGGGGCTGGATAAACATTTCCTTCATAGTAAGATTCACCTTCTCCGATAATAATGTAAGGTCCGGTAGCAAACTCCCAAACTTCGGACCAAGGACTTATCGAAAATTGATTAGACATTTGAACTCTCCAATAATATTGAGTGCTCAAATTCAATCCCTCTAAATTAAAAGAATTGCTTTCTATGCCAGTCTGCTCAACAATCAACTGTGTAAACTCCATATCAGTAGCAACTTGCAAATAAAACTCAGTTGCAAAAATGCTTTCTTCCCATTCTAACTTTATAGATGGAAAAAGATCTGTTATAGCGTTTTCTGGAGATAGTAGAGATGGTGCAGGGAGATCGCCAGTAGTAGCAAAGCTCCACACACGGGACCAATAACTATATTCCTCGTCTTCGAGCAAGGCACGGACCCGCCAATAATACTGTGAAAGTGGCTCTAAGGCCGGTATATCGAATGAAGTGCCGATAATATCGCTTTCCTCTACTACAGTTGTAAAAAAGTCTGGAGATGTTGAAACCTGCAATTGGTAGCTTATTCTTCCAAAAAAGTCTTCCCAAATCAAAGAAACAGCTGTTTCAGTAATCTCATTATTTTCAGGAGAACTAAGGGCGACGAAAGTTCCTTCTGGTAAAAAAGTAAATTCTTTATTCGTCAAATCATATAATCCAACTGTATCAATGTTGTTTTTAGCTATTGTTGAGGAATATGTCGAAGGATTGCCCGGACTTATACTAATAAAGTCGTTAACGCCACCGCTATTGCCAATCATTCCAATAGAAGCAGACCAATAAGTTGCCACTGCGTTCATTGAGCCGTAAGCGTATGAAATTACACCGTTATTTTCGTGCAATCGGACCTGAAAATTAATACTTTCACCTTGCAACAGTCCCATTACAGTGCTTGCGTTTTTAAATTGAATTATAAAAACTTGGTCTGGTGCATCGCCTTCTGTTTTATAGCTAATCTCTCCTCCAAAATTTGGATTAATAGTAAGTCTATCCCAGCAAGGAGCTAAAAGTCTAAAATAATCCGTTGAGGAAAGGTCATTTTCGTATGCGGCATGACTAATATCGTCTCCGAGACCAATCCAGCCATTTGTGCAAATTCTTACATGATTGAACTCCATACCTGCATAAGCAAAGGTGAAAGGTAAATCGTAATTCTCTGCATTATTATCGCCAGATACAGCTGGAGTTCCATCTATAAATTCTTGATATGGAACGCCAGCTTGCTCATGTATCAAGAAAGAATTTAAATTAACCTGTGTTTGAGAGCTTGCTATTAACGGTATCATTAATATCAAAGCAAATATCGAAAAGTATAGCGTTTTCTTCATTTCCGCTTCCTTACTATATTAAAAAAAAATAATTTTCTATTTACAACGAGAAATTCTCGTCATTTTAGAAGAGCAATATAGTATTTTTATCTTAAAAATGCAAAGTGGGAATTTATAATTCGCTCGAATAATGAAATTTTAAGGCAAAATCTCAAGCTATCAAGAATGTAAGCTAAGTATTAGCGAAATGAAAAAGAAATGTATTTTAAAGTGAAAGGATTGTAATTTATATTTTTCAGCTGCTTTACTCTTTTTCTAAAATTTCTAAGGTGCGATTTCGATTCGATGACTCTTTGAGCCAAGTGCTTTTGTGCTTTAAAAAGTATGCTTTTGCTTTCTCATATTCATTTGGGATTATCCCGTCTAATATAGCTTGCTCGATTTTCGATTTTATGTAGCCAACGGAATAGGAGGGTGGGATCTTGCAAATTTCCATAATTTCCTCACCTCGAACAGGCGACTGAAACTCGCGCAGCTTATCCTTTTCCTGAACTTCAATTACCTTTTGCTTAACATTTTCATAGTTTTGAAGGTATTTCGCTGATAAATTTGGATTGTTGGTAGTTATGTCAGCTTTGCAAAGTGTGAAAAGATCTTCAAGATGCTCGCCTGCTTGAAATGCAAGTCGTCTGACAGCTGAATCTGTAACCTCTTCATCTACAAGAGCCATCGGGCGCTGGTGCAATCTTACTAATAATTCCACTTGTGCAATATGTTCTAATGGCAGTTTTAGTCGTCTGAAAATCTTTTCTACGAACCTTGCGCCAAGCTCCTCGTGTCCGTGAAAAGTCCAGCCGGTGCCTTTAACATATTTTTTTACCAAGGGCTTAGCGATATCGTGAATAAGAGCAGCAAAACGGAGCCATAAATCAGTAGAGTTTTCTGCAACGTTATCCAAAACTTGCAAGGAATGTTGTAAAATGTCCTTGTGTCCGTAATTATTGCCAGCTTCACTTATAACTTCTACACCGGAAAGCTTATCTAATTCTGGAAAAATTATTTTCAAAAGATTAGTTTCAAAAAGAATATTAAGTCCAAGGCTTGGTTTTGGGGAAGCAAGTATTTTTAAAAGCTCATCACTAATGCGTTCTTGGGAAATAATGGAAATACGCTCATACATAGTTTTTATTGCTTTAATTGAGCTTTTATCGACCTTGAAATCTAATTGAGCAGCAAAGCGGGCTGCACGCAACATTCTCAGTGGGTCATCTGAGAAAGTTTTAATTGGATCTAATGGTGTTTTAATTATTTTCAGCTGTAAATCTTTTTTCCCATTATACAAATCAATAATTTTGCCAAAGTCATTTTTATTTAAGGACACAGCAAGCGTATTTATTGTGAAATCTCGTCTTTGAATGTCATCTTCCAAAGTCCCTTCTTTAATTAATGGATTGCGTGTATTTGGAAGGTAAATTTCTTTTCGCGTGCCTACAAATTCTAACTTCAATTTGCCAAAAGGCACCATTGCCGTTCGAAATCTTGGGTAGGTTATAGCCTTTGAATGCAGCTTTTTAGCTAATTCTTCTGCAAAGGTAATTGCATCTCCGATAATTGTAAAATCGAAGTCTGATCTTTCTCTACCAAGATAGTGGTCTCGGACATAGCCACCTACAGCGTAGATTTTATAGCCAAGCTCAGCTGCAATATCAGCAACTTTTCTAACTATTTCTTCCTCAATCACCACTGAATCAAGGTGATTACTTGAAATTGTAATAATTTCTTTTCTGCGGGCTGTTCTTGGTTTTTTAGGTTTGGCGGAATCTTTTATGATTTCTTGCATATTTAGTAATTAGTCGATAACGAAAGCTCTAAACGAAAATAATTGAGCTTTGGGGTTTAAATAGTCATTTTTTTGCAATCCAGCTTTATAGCATAAATTTTCGAGATATTCTGTTAAATTCCATTTTTGCTCAACTGGCACTTGAGGTAAAAACAATCCTCCATAGCTCCCGAGCCGAATGTAAAGACCATCGCGAGCTATTTGAATTTGAGACAATTCAACTACGCGCTTCATTCTTGAAAGGACTGTGATTTCAAAATCCAAATCAGCTAATTCATTTTTCTTAATGGGTCCGAAGCGGCTGTCCTCTGTGGAAGCAACTTGAGCTGAATGGGAAATTTCTTCATATAAGGGAAGTTCTGTGCTGGTATGTCCCATACAAGCCCTCAAAGCTCCTTTTTTTCTTATTGTAACAAATGCTGGCAAATTTAAATTGAGGTTTTTATTTTCTATTTTAAAAGGCAAGCTGTCTTTTATTCTTAAAATTTTACTGCGAACGCTATTTTGAGCAATTTGCTTTAAAAGGTCTTGCTCTTCTTCGCTAAAGTTTGGCAATTCGATAAAAGGATTTTTCGATTTTAATAAAGCCCCGCTCAGATAGCCAACCACGCGATTTGTGTCTCCTGGATAATATGGACTTTCAGCCGATGTTGCATGCTTTAAGTTTAGCGGGAGATTGCCCCCAAGCTGCTCAGCTGCCATCATAACAGTTAGCAAAGCAGAAGAGCCGCAGGCTTCTTTTTTTGAAGAAGCGAGATCCTTTGCTAATTTAAAATAGTCGAATTTTTTAAAATCTTCAATAAGCGATTGGTCAATCGCGCATGCTTTTTCTTGATTGTGAAAGTGGGATAAATCGGTGCTTGCGATTAGCAATACTTTTTTATTTGATTCTTTTATCGCT
This sequence comes from Ignavibacteria bacterium, assembly GCA_012522895.1. Lineage (GTDB taxonomy): Bacteria > Bacteroidota > Ignavibacteria > Kapaibacteriales > UBA2268 > JAAYJM01. Next base: position 6,539 of record JAAYJM010000264.1, on the reverse strand, counting down.
TTAACCAAAGAAAGCATTAACTCATCAGCGCTTTCAAAGTTTGAGGAGCCAATAATAATTGGAACAATCGGCACATTCGGCTGCACTACTTGAAGAAAAGGTATTTGGACCTCAAGACTATGCTCTGCACGTCCCCCGTTCCAGCCATGTCCTTTTCGTGAAATATTAATACTTTCGCTGTTTTCGGCAATCATTCCTGCCAACTTTTTGTCAATCAAAGAGGCTCCTAAGGGGCTGGTATAAGCATCGCCATCGAAAATGCTTGCACCTCGAAAATGCGTAATGTGGCTTGGGCCAATAAGAACAATCGCATCATATTTTCTTCCAATTATTTCGCGATAAGCGAAACCTGCCACCCAGCCACTATAAACGTAACCTGCATGCGGGACGACAATCCCAATTATTTCTTCTTCTTTAGAAATGATTGGTTTTTCTTTGTTCAGGTATTCATTTATAGAGGAAAGCAATTCACTTCTGCTGTTTGAATAGAAACTACCCGCAGCAGTAGGAGGTCTATATGATGATTTTTCTTCTGATAACATATCTTGACTTTGTAAATTATTTAGTGCTGCCAATGTAAAAAATAAAAGATATATAAGCATCATAAACTATTTATAAATCTAATATTAACAAAGAAGATAACTTTCCAGCACTTACTAAACTGCCACATCTACTACATTTTTATAGGAATGAGTATTTTTCTTTTTACGTTTCACTGCTTCTAAGGCGGACAGCACTATTTCCCTTCTAGTAAGCCCAAATTTTTCCATTAACTCCTCAGGCTCACCGCTTCCACCAAAACTGTCTTTCATACCTACAAATTCAATTGGAACTGGATAATTCTTAGCAATGACCTCAGCGACCGCGCTTCCCATTCCACCATAAATTTGATGCTCTTCAGCAGTAACAATCGTTTTACACTCAAGAGCGGCATCGACTATTGTTTTGACGTCAATAGGTTTAATAGTGTGGTTATTAATCACCATTGCAGAAATACCGTGCTTCTCTTGTAATTCTTCTGCAGCCTGCAAAGCTTCCCAAACCATTATACCGCAAGCAATAATAGCAACATCGCTTCCCTTGCGTAATACGTTTGCGCGCCCAATCTCAAATTCAGTTTCCTCTTTTGTAAACATTGGAACTGGCGAACGGCCAAATCTAATGTAAGCTGGACCAAAGCTTTTGCCAATGGCTATTGTAGCTTTTTTTGCTTCAAGGTAATCGCAGGGAACAAGCAATGTTAAGTTTGGTAAAGAGCGTAAAAAAGATAATTCCTCTAAAGATTGATGAGTTGCGCCATCAGGCCCGACTGTGATGCCGGAATGCCCTCCACCAATTTTTACATTTGCTTCGTTATAGCAAACCGAGAGCCGAAGCTGGTCTGCACAACGAAATGCAGCAAAGGCGCTATAGCTCGAAAAAAACGGGATTTTCCCGGATAACGCTAAACCAGCTGCTATTGTTGTTGCGTTTTGTTCTGCGATGCCGATAGAAAAAAATCTATCTGGAAATTTTTCTTTAAAAAAAGAAGTTAAGACGGAGCCGGTAATATCTCCTCCGAGGACGACTACGTTTTCGCTCCATTCGCCAAGTTCAACAAGCGCTTCCCCGAAGCCAAACCTTGTTGGTTTTTTTCCTAATAAAGTATATTGATTCATTTGAGTTCTTTTAATGCTATTAATGCCTGTTCTTCATTTGGCGGATTGCCGTGCCATTGATGTTTATCTTCCATAAATGAGACAGCGCGTCCCATTTTTGTTTCAGCAATAATGACGCATGGCTTTCCGATTTTTTTCTTAGAATTGTTCGAAAATTGCTCAAAAGCAGAAATAATGTCTTCAAAATTATGTCCATCACAAACAATTACATTGAAACCAAAGGATTTAAACTTTTCATCCAATGGGTAAATATTCATTACATCTTGGACTCGTCCATCTATTTGGCAATCGTTATTGTCCACAATCCAGCAAAGATTATCAAGTTTATAATTTGAAGCTGCCATAGCTGCCTCCCAGCAAGAGCCTTCTTGAAGCTCGCCGTCACCGGTAAGGCAAAATACTTTTTGCTCATTTTTATCTAAATATTTATCGCTGATTGCCATACCAACTGCAATGGAAATACCCTGCCCAAGCGAGCCGGTTGATGCTTCTATGCCGGGCAATCCCATATCGCGCCCAGGATGTCCTTGCAGACGACTACCAAATTTTCGCAATGTTGCCATTTCCTCAACAGGATAAAAGCCCGCTCTTGCAAGAGCAGAATAAAGGACGGGACAGTAATGTCCGCTGCTTAAAATAAATCTATCGCGCTCTTTCCAAGATGGCTCTTCCGCTTTGTAATTCATATAGGCGCCAAAAAATAGCACTGCAAAAATATCTGCAATTCCAAGTGGTCCTCCGCTATGTCCAGATTTCGCTTGAAAAAGCATTTTTATAATATCTCTGCGTATTTCTATTGCAATTTCTTCAAATTCCTGAGCTTTGCGTTTTTGATTTTTAAAAAGTTTTTCGTCAAACTTTAGCAATTCATTCATCTTCTCTTTAAATATAATTATAAGTATAATTAAATAGATTTACAACAATATTCATTTTTGGATATTGAGTAGTTTCAAATTTACAAATATTTTTTTACAAAAAAAAGTTTATGATAAGGGTTGCTTTTTAAATTGTGATTGTAGAAAAGCAGAAAATGAGGTTGGGACATTGTTTGTGCCTTTTGTCGTTTGGATTAGTGTATCAGTATTTTTTGCAGTATAATTTTTCATTGAAGAGATATTGCTGCTCTTTTGCTCATTGGAAATATCGGAGATTAATGAGACATTTGTATCGTTAGCTCCAATCAATAGAGTTTTCTCAGAAGCTTTTACTACGAATAAGTAAGATTTTGGAGTTAAAGCAATTTTTGAAACTATACTCAAATTCAAGTCTTTATTTTTTCCAAAACCTTTTCTCGCTAACTTTTTGCTAACAAATAAGATTACAGTTAGCAAAATAATCACCATTCCGATTGAAAAAATTACATTTTGATATGGTACTTCTGTCATAGCTTTACTTGTTTTTTACTCCACGTATGCGGTCGGCTGGGTCAATTAAAGTGGTAACTCTGATACCAAAGTGTTTGTCAATAACAACAACCTCCCCTTCCGCAACTTTTTTTCCATTAATCAAAACATCAACAGGCTCGCTGACAAGTTTATCAAATTCAATAACAGAGCCTCTACCGAGCCGCAAAATATCGCGAATCAACATATTAGTTCGTCCAAGCTCAATAGAGACAGGGAGTTTCAAATCATAGAGCAATTCTAATTTCGGGTCAAGCGGCGAATATATAGTATCGTCTTGATTGAACTCCATTTCTGGAAATTTAGGATATTCTGCTGACTGTTCCGATGCTTCGGAATTAGCACCTGCATCTATATCGGAAATATCACCAGGCGCAGAACCGGCGTCACTAATTAGGGCATCAATTTCGTCTTGGGTCATAGACATTTTAATTCTCCTCGGCTTTGTAAATTAAATCTTGATCAACTAACTCTTCCTCTTTTAAGGGACGGATAATTCTAACTGCTTTCTTCCCGTCAACGCTTCCAGGGCGCGCAGCTAATTTTCTTCTTCCAGATATTATTATTTCAATTTCCTGATTTATTTTCTTACTTGTTTTTAAAACATCTCCAGGTTCCAAATTCATCAGTTCGTTAACTGTTAAAGTAGTTTTTCCAAGCTCAGCAACAACTGGAAGGTAAGTAGTCGACATTTGCGTTTTCATTATTTCTATATTTTCTCTTTGGCGCTGCGGGCTGGCTTTAAACACAGCTGTAGTAACTTGCTGCCTGTTTAGCCTTGCCAAAATTTCTTCTAAAGCAAAAGTAGGGAAGCATAGATTCATCAAATATGTGTGCGAGCCAATGTTTACATCGAAAGACACTATGACAACAATTTCTGAAGATGGTGCGATTTGAACAAAGTCAGCCTCCATCTCCAAACGCTGGTATGTAAAGTTCAATTCTGCAATAGAACGCCAAGCATTTCTTAAATCAGAAAGAGCATGCTCGACAACTCCACGGATTACAGACTGCTCTATCGGGGTTATGGTTCTTGCTTTTGTTTCTGCGTCTGCTGAGCCGCCAAGCAATCGCTCAATGATGGTAAGAGCGAGCTGGGGCTGGATTTCAAGAATCCCGCTACCGTCTGTTCCTTCAATATCGAAAACATAGATGCAGCTCGGGTTTGAAACTGATAAAATAAATTCTGAATAGAAGAGCTGGTCAACAGATGTTACGCTGATTGACACAACGGTTTGCAGTTTTGAAACTAAAAAATAGCTAAACACTTCTGCAAAGCTCTCGTGTATAGAATTAAGCGTCCTTACTTGATTTTTTGAAATTCGGTTAGGTCGGCGAAAATCATAATTGCTTACATCACTTTTTTTATACTTGCCGGAGAGTAGCTGGTCAACATCTAAGTTGCCGCTTGTCATCTCGTTAAGTATATTGTCTATTTCATGTTGTGATAAAACGTCAGCCATATTCAACTCATTGAATAATAAATTCTTGTATCAATACTTTTGTTAATAGAATTTTTTTTGAACTAAAAATTGGTTCAATTTCTTTAGAAAAAATATTTACTAATGAATCAGTCGGCGTTGTTTCCAATTCTTCTGTTGTTAGACTTCTTATTGAATTGTTAACAGAGTGCCGAGTTTCAGCCATAATCATTTTCCAAAGCTTGCTATTGCTTTTGTCGCCTTTTAGTTCTTGTAAATCCTTTTCTTCTTTGGGTAAAAAGGATAAGCCAAGGTCAATAACAACAAATTTGCTTGGAGCATTTTTTGGATTGGTCGTTATTCTTCCGGTTGATTCAAAGATAACTTTAGCTTTTTCATCATCAGTTAAAAAGTTTATGTCGTAGTCTAATTTTGATTTCTGAGAAAGCTCTTGCTCTTGTGCTCTCTTTCCATCAGAGGCTATGCTATCTTGACTTACTCCGCTATTGCCCTGATTTAAGGAGGGCATAATAAATATAGAAAAGCCAATAAAAACCAAAGTTATTGTTACCACAACTATTCCGGCTATTATTCCAGCCATAACAATTGGGTTCATTCCGCTTTTTGCTTTTTCTTTCTTTGGAGCCTTCGGCTTTTCTGGAACTTGGGTATCCTGTGTTTCGTCCATTCCTTTTTCCTTTTTCACTTTTTAATAGTATAGTTCATAAAAAATGTGCCAATTTGTTTTTTATAATAGAAATTTTATCTGCTTTTACGCAAAGAACTTGAATAGGAGCTATGCTCAGCCTATTAGACTTAAAAAAAGCCAAGCAAAAAGCAGCTAATAAAAGATTAAATAAATAATAATATTCTACAAAAAAGCACAGCAGAGCAAAATACTGGCTAATATTATCCAAAAATATTTAGCTTTACTTTGTTACAAGGTTGCAATGCTAATTTTGAGACATTATTTATTGCGATATTCAGTATTTTATTAAATTACACATGCAAGTATTTAAAAAATAATATTTTTCATACCCTTCTCACCTCGCTATTACCAATTTTTCTACATACTTATTATCTATTATTATGAAATAAACACCAGTATTAAATTCGCTTACTTTAAAGGCAATTTTTTGGTTTGCATTGAAATTCCTGATTTCTTCTAAAGTAAATTCCTTTACTACTTCACCATTTGCATTAGTAACTTTGAGTGCGTTAAAATGTTCAGATATATCCATAAAAACAGCATCGTTTGCCGGGTTTGGATATAGCTTAATATTTTCATTTTTTTCATAAACTGAACCTACTACATAAACAAAATATGATGCAAATTCACATTTAAAATTTCCAATTTTGAAATTATTAATTTTTTCTTCTGTTTCATAAGCATTAACCATTTTTTCAAATGACGCACAATATCCATAAGCATAAAGGGAAGTATTAGTAAAAATTTTAAATTTTTGATTAGTCTCGTAAAATCTAATTTCTCCGGTTAAACTGCTCAAAGACAAAAGAGAATCTTTTATTTCACGTAGTTCTTGTTTGATATCATTCACAGTAAAATATGTTACTGTATCCATATCATAACCAGTTGTATCAAATGGGAAATATGGGAAATGAATTCTATACATTTCATTAGTATAAAATCTTTTCTCATAAATTGCATTATCATTATAATAATCAACAAAATTTGTATCTTTATTAAAAGGTTTTCCGTGAAAATCAGTCAATCCACAAGTATCAATAAATACTTCAGTAGTCCTTATAATATCAATATTTATACTATCAAGAAAACTATAAAAGTGTATTGCACCTAAATTGTTAGCATTAAACAGGCAGCTTGGGTCAACTCCTTTTGCAGCATTGAAGGAGAACCACATTAGAACAAACAGAAAAATTAGCTTTTTCATCTTAAGCTCCTTTAAACCAAATAAGTTAAAAATTAATTAAAATCATCCGCATTTCGCGATTTGCTTGGGAGTATAGAATTGAATTAGCAATGGAAAACTCCATTGATTATCGGTTTTGAGGGCTTTTTTACCCCCTTACAAAGG
>JAAYJM010000263.1 GCA_012522895.1 Ignavibacteria bacterium | reverse complement strand
CTGATTACAATTTTTGAAACTGTTGCCTTGTTCCTATCGGGATTGGCAGTTTATACGTTCACGAAAATTGATTTTATTGGCGAGCAATCTTATGGTATTTTGGGATATATCTTTTTAAGCGTCCATATCTTGACGGGTATGGCTGTGTTGGGTGTGTATTTAGCGCAGTTCGGTGGGTAATATGAGAGTAATAATTTTAGCTTTCTTTTTCCTGTCCAGTATTTCTTTTGCTCAAACCAACTATACCTTGCATTGCAGCAAAAAGCTATTAGAGGCATCGAAAGATAGCGCCCTCTTGCAACTCGGCATAGTTGAAAAAACTGGCAAAAACGATGCTCCCGAAATTGAAAAGTATTTGAAAAGCACTTTCACAGCAAAGGGAAACCCTTATTGCGCTGCAGCTGTTTATTGGTGCTTTTTCTCTGCTGCGATTGAATTAAAAATTCCAATAGCTCAAATTCCAATTAAACGCACTGCTCTTGCAAACGCAATGTTTAATGATGCTGCAAAGCGCGGCGCCAAAGCGAAATACATTCCGAGCGAGCATTCTTTGATTGTATGGAAATATCCAAATAGTTGCTTCGGGCATATCGAAAGAATAGTAAGCGTTGGAAAGGCTGGCTGGGTCGAAACGATTGCTTTCAACGTAAGCGCTTTTTCAAATGAGCACGGCAAAGAAATGCAAGGCGTTTTCTTGAAAAAAAGAAACATTTATCACGCACTTGGAAAAATGCGAATTAGAGGAATGATTTCGTTTGCTTGGGCTTAGCTTTATTTGTAAAAAATAATTAAAAAATATGAAAACAACAATTATCATTCTATCTACCATTATTTGCCTGCTGCTTTTTTATACTTTTTTTAATAAAAACGAAGAAAAGGAAATCATTAATTACCAGCACGATACATTGTTCATCGTCAAGGAATCTGAACCTATTATTATTGAAAAAGCAAAAACCAAAGTGAAGTATTTGAAAGATACGATTATAATAGCCGCACCCTTCCAAGCTGAGCTTGATACTATAATTAAGCAAGATACTTTGCGTAGCACATTCTTTTTTCCGGAAATGCTTTTATCTTTTGAGTTGAGGAAAAAGCCAGATACTCTTCAAATAGAAAAGATTATGATTACAAAGGAAATTCCCAAAAAAGAGCACTGGTGGAAAGAGCCGCTAATTTTTATTAGCGGCTTTGCTGCTTGCCTTCTACTTTATAAAATCAAATAAATTGAAAAAAAATGAACTCCATAAAAAAACTTTTTACAGAAATAGCTACAAATCAACAGCTTTCGCGAGCTTCGAGCTTATTTAATTCTTTGCCCAACCCGGATAAAATATTCAATAGCACTGGCAGATTGTATTCTAACTACCGCAATTTGCTGAACGACCCGCATCTTTGGTCTTGCATCCAATCACGAAAAAGCGGTGTCCTTGCTTTGAATTTCGAAGTGAAGCAGGGAAAGGCAAGTCAAAACGCACTTTCGATCATTCAAACAGCATTTGAGCAAATTGACTTCAATCAGCTAATTAGGGACGTTCTCGAAGCTACTCTCTTCGGCTTTCAAGCACTGGAAATTATGTGGAATAATTTTAATTTTGGGAGAAATTTTATTTTACCCGAAAAAATTATTCCCAAGCCCCATGAATGGTTTGAATTTGACCGCACTGGCTCGCTATTTTTCAAGCAATTTGGGCAATCAAAAAAAATTGACTTGCCAGAATATAAATTTTTAATCGTCCAATACGAGCCGACTTATCTCAATCCTTATGGACAGTCCTTGCTTGGGAAATGCTATTGGCCTGTTACTTTTAAAAATAACGGACTTAAATTTTGGACAAATTTCACAGAAAAATACGGAATGCCAATCCTGTTTGCAAAGTATGAGCGCGGCGGTTCGCTTGACGATGCTAAAGAGCTTGCAAATAATCTTTCTCTTATGGTGGATAACAACGTTATAGTTGCTTCTTCCGAAATCAGTTTGGAAATGCAGGAAGCAATTAGAAATACTGCCTCCGATTTATTTCACGATTTACTACGTTTTTGCAATTCAGAAATATCGAAAGTTATTTTATCGCAAACCCTTACAACTGAGCTTGATAGCGGCTCTTACGCTGCATCGCTTACTCATTTCAAAGTTCGGCGTGAAATTATTATAGCCGATGTCCGTTTAGTAGAAAGCGCTGTCAATAAACTTATTAAATACATTATTGATTTGAATTTAGCTGAATATTCTTATCCCGTTTTTAGATTTAAGCTCGGAGAAAGCAAACAGGTTGTTGAGCTTGCCGAAACAGGTTGTTGAGCTTGTTGAGCTTGTCGAAACAGCCTGCCGAAACAGGTTGTTGAGCTTGTCGAAACAACAACTACAAGAAATAAAGCAAATAATTCCTTAATTTGTCTTAACTTTGCATAAAAAAAGATGAATTATGGAAATACTTTGGTCGCCTTGGCGCTCTCAATATATCGACAGTTTTAAAGAAGAAAGCAAAATCGATGAGCCGAGCTGCTTCATTTGTGATGCAGTAAATGCGATTGGTGAAGAAAAAAAAAGGCTGGTCATTGCTCGGCTCGACTTTTCGATTGTTATGCTCAATAAATTTCCTTATAATAATGGGCATATCTTGATTGCACCTAAAAAGCATACGGGAGACATAGATGAGCTGAATGATGTGGAGGCAGCAGAAATGCTAAGCACAGTGCGTCGCGCAAGTTCAATACTAAAAAAAGTTTTCAATCCAAATGGCTTTAATATCGGAATGAATCTCGGAAGGGTGGCTGGTGCTGGTTTGCCCTGCCATATTCACATTCACATTGTGCCGCGCTGGAATGGAGACGCTAATTTTATGCCCGTCATTGCAGATACAAAAGTGATTTCACAATCACTTGAGCAAACGCAAGAAATTTTAGCAAAAGAGTTTAACTGTTTTTAGAATTTCTTTGAGCATATTAAAAAGCATAAAAGCAAAAAAGTCATTAGGACAAAATTTCCTTATTGATAAAAATATCTCTAAGAAAATTGTTGCTTTGCTTCATACCGAATTTGATGAGCTTGTGCTTGAAATTGGGCCTGGCACTGGCGCTCTCACTAATTTTTTACTTGAAAAGCCAATCCATCTTTACGCTGTCGAATGCGATGAACGGGCTGTGGAATCTTTGTCTAATCAATTCCCAAAAGCTAAATTTCCGAATTTCAATTTAATCCATCAAGACATTTTAAAATTTGATTTGGAGCAGCTTTTTTTAGAAAAAAAGAAAAAAATCAAAGTTATTGGGAATATTCCTTATTTTCTTTCAAGCGGAATTTTATTCTATTTATACGCCAATTCGACTTTTATAGAAAAGGCAGTAATTATGCTACAAAAAGAATTTGCTGAAAGATTGCTCGCAGTGCCGCGGACAAAAGAATATGGAATAATCACAGTTGCAAATGAATTAGTTGCCGAGGCTTCCTTTTGCTTTAATGTGTCGAATAATTGTTTTTATCCAAAGCCAAAAGTTAGCTCTACAATTATTGAAATAAATTTTTTTGAAAATCCGCCAGCAACTCAAAATTTTAACGATGTCTTAAAAATTGTGAAACTCGCTTTCAATCAAAGAAGAAAGACATTAAAAAATTCTTTAAGCTCTGTTTTAAAAGACAATCCTTTTTCTACTTTAAATTACGAAAAACTGCAAAAATTTTTAACAAAGCGGCCCGAGGAACTTAGAAAAGACGAGTTTATTGAATTAGCAAGTTTAATATATCACAAGGAAAACGATGATAAGCAAATTTAAAGAATTGAAAAGCAATTTAATTAGCACCGATATTTATATTATTATCATAGTTATAATAAACTCGGGCTTAACTTTCACACTTTTTGCAAAAATTCAGGCGCCCTTGCTTATCCTAGGTTCAAATATTGGGATAATTCTGCTAATTGCTTCCAGTTCTACGAATAAAATGTCAGAGCTATTGAAATCAAGATTGCTTTTAGTGAAATTACTTTACATTATCCCGATAATATTTATCATTTACGACCAAACGCAAATATTTATCCGAATAATAAATCCAAAACTTTTCGATGATATTTTAATCGAATGGGACCATTATATTTTTGGCTTCAACCCGACTGACGCGATGGAGCAGCTTTATCATCCCTTGCTCACTGAGTATCTTCAGTTTTCTTATATGACTTTTTTTCTTGCTCCGCTTGCGCATTGCATTGAAATGTATATAAATAAAAGGTTTAATGAATTCAACTCAGTTGCAAGGCTGATTACTTTTGCTTTCTTCTTCTCTTATTTACTTTATTATTTTATGCCCGCAGTTGGTCCGCGTTTCACTTTATATGAATTTGAAAATTTGAATACTGAAATACCCGGTCTTTGGCTTGCAGATTTTTTTAGATATATTATCAACAGTGGTGGCGGAATTACTGAAAGCTCCGTCCCGGCCGCTCTTTTAGTTAATCGCGATTGTATGCCAAGCGGACACACTATGATGACTTTAGCAAATCTTTATCTTGCTTGGAAGCATCGTTCAAAATTGCGTTTTATTTTTTATATTATCGGCTTCAGCTTAATTTTTTCTACTGTTTATCTTCGCTATCATTACGTTGTGGATTTAATTGCTGGAGCATTTTTTGCAGCTGTTGCGATTTACCTTGAGCCAAAAATAAACAGGCTTATAAATCGAAAAAACTCTGATTAAAATATTATTTTTGTTAAATTGTTATTTTTTTCAAAGATAAATATGAATAAAAGAAAAAATTCAGAAGCCGAAAGGCTGAATCTTTTAGAAAGATTATATTTGCCAGAGATTGCTCGTGGTTTGGCTATCACATTAAAGCAAATGTTTAAGCCAAAATTTACGCGTCAATATCCAGAAGAACGCTGGGAGCCAACGGGTTCATACCGCGGGCGCCCAGTTCTTGTTGTAGAAAATGATGTAGAGCGTTGCGTTGCTTGTGGGCTTTGCGCTCGTGTTTGTCCAGCTCTTGCGATTGAGGTGCAAGCTGCGGAAACAGCGCTTGAAAAAGAACGTTACCCAGAACGCTTTGAAATAAATATGTTAAGATGTATTTTTTGTGGTTTTTGCGAGGAAGTTTGTCCTGAAGAAGCCATTGTAATGAGCAAGGACTACGAGTTGACATTTGAAAGCCAAGCAGACGCAATTTACGGAAAAGACCGATTACTAACTCCAATCGCAGAGCTTAGGGATAGATTAGAGTTTTTAAAAGATTTCAGATAAGGGGGAATCGGGAATTAGGAATCGGGAATCGGGAGTTAGATTTTAAGGGATGAGAAGGGTATTGGTTTTCTCTGAACTTTGCGAAGAGTCCAGAAATCCCTCAACCCACTTTTTCAAAGGAGAGAAAGAATGTCCCCCGCTGGCGAGGGAAAAAGGGGGTGGAAAAATTACTTCAAAGAAATCCCCCAACCCACTTTTTCAAAGGAGAGAAAGAATGTCCCCCGCTGGCGGGGGAAAAAGGGGGTGGAAAAATTACTTCAAAGAAATCCCCCGACCCAATTTTTCAAAGGGGGAGTAAGAGTGGCAGCGTCATTTTGAACGATAGTGAAAAATCCAGAGAGCGTTTCTATTCCGCAATCACTCTGGATTACTCGCTACGCTCGGAATGGCAATTTGCAAGATCCACCCCCTGCCCCCGCCAGCGGGGGATAAAGATCTTATCCCCCTCCTTCCCAAATTCAATTTGAGAAGGAGAAAAATGCCGCTGCAAAAAGGGGTTGCATGCCCTTTTTAAAGGGAAAATTAAGGGCAGTTCTTTTTTTTTGATACTCCTCCTTAATCAAGGAGGTCTGGGAAGCTGTGGAAAAGTTTTTGCAAAAGCCCTAAGGTCAATATTTCTATGCTTATAAATAATCCGAATTGAAATGAATAAAAAAATAAATTATCTTAAATACTTACTTGTTTTTCTAATTTGCTTTTCTTCGCTTTCTTATAATGACTCCTTTGCAAAGCCAAAGAAAAAGACTCAAAGCAAGAAATCTAGCGCTAAAAGCGCAAAACAGCCTTCTATTCCAGCTTTTTCTGTTATTAAAGATAGTTTGCTTGAAGATGGTATTTGCTATAAAAATGTGCATATACGAGCAGGGCGAAGCAAGCATTCCGTTCATATACTTGAAGTCGATATTAGCAAAAATTGCCTTATTGAGGTTTTAAAAGCAAACAATCACGTTTCCGATTTAAAGCAGCTTTCCGAAATTATTGACGATAGCAATAGCGATTTAAGCTATTTCGGCGGAGTTAATGGTAGTTTTTGGAGAGCTTACACAAATAAACCCATTGGGCCCACTTTTATTGATGGTGAGCCCGTTGAGTTGAAGCAATATAAAGATTGGAGCTCAGTTTTTTTCGACTCACTTGGAAGGGCATACTTTGATAATTTTGATTTGAGCTGCTTTATAGAAATGAATAAGCAAAGAATTACCGTTGAACGATTTAACCAAAGACGCGATAGCAACTCTATTGTGATTTATAACCGATTTTCAGGCAATCAAATTCCTTTCATAAGCACGAATCAAGTAGATAAGGCAATTAATTCATTTAACGAGCTTTACGCAGACAATCAAGATTTTAACGATTCCACAGAAATTGAATACGATTTAGAAACATACATCGCTGAGCAGATAGAGCTTCAGCGTGCAAACTCTATTGAATTTCCTTTGAAAAAAATATCTTGCGTCTATTTGGAAAAACCAGCAATTAATAAAAAAGTAAGATGCCTTATTAAAGGAGTTGACACTGGTTCAGTGCAAATGCCAGAGGCTGGGTTTATTCTTTCTATTGGGCTTGGGCATCCTTTGAATTATGAACAAATTAAGGCAAACGACACAATTTTTCTGCACGTTAAATCAAGTCAGCTTGAGGAAAAATATTTTAGCAATGGACTTTCTGCCACTCCGCGCCTTGTTCGTAATGGACGCGCTGCAAATGAAGCGAGAAAGGAAGGCTCACGAGGGAAGCGTTTTATCAATCATTCTTTGCCTCGTTCTGCGATTGGCGCAAGTAAAGATAATAATATGATTTACCTCGTCTCTGTTGAAGGAAATAATAGAACGAAAAAAGTTGTGGGAGCAACGCTTGCTCAAATGTCCAATATAATGGCAAAAATTGGCTGCTATAACGCTATGAATCTTGATGGTGGCGGCTCTACTACTATGGTGATTGATGGAAAGAATTTAATTAACAACTACAATCCATATAAAAGCAGAAGAATTTCCGTTGGTTTAGCTGTAAAAAAAATAAAAAAGTGAAAATAAGGATCTAATTTTGCTTATTTTTGAGGAATACTATGAAATTTACGTTTGAAAATCTTGGTTATATTGCGAAAGGTGAAATATCGCCGGGCAATCTAACTATAATTGCTGGAAATAATAATATAGGGAAAACTTATTTGAACTATGCTATTTTTGGCTTCCTTTCTACTGTTTTGCTCAATCCGATTATAAAAATTGAAGATTCGATTATTAAGGATTTAAAATCTTATGGCAAAGCGAGTATTGATTTGCAAAAGTATATTGATAGTTTTCCAAACTTTTTAAAAGAAATCTCGGACAATTATAAAAGCGTTATCAATGATGTTTTTAGCGTTGATAAAGAAGTTTTTAAGGATATGAATTTCAAATTTGAGCTTGAAAGCTTTGACTACGATTTGAATAAAAAAGTTGAAACGACCATAGCCATTTCCAAACAAGATTCCATTACTTTTTTTAAGGAAGCAAATTCATTAGATCTGCACATTTTTTTTAAATCGGAGCTAAGCCAAAGCGTCCCAGATTTCTTTTTAAAAGAGCTGCTTTCCAAAAATTTATTCAATATTTTAATTGGCAATCACATAAAAAAACCTTTTATTATAACTTCTGAGAGAACGGGAGTTTCCTTATTTTATAAAGAGTTAGATTTAAGCAAAAATATTCTTCTCGATACAATTTCCAAGCAAGAGCAGTTAAATATTCCCTCCTTGCTTTATGAAAATTTATCGAGGTATCCGAATTCAATCAAATTCAATATAGATTTGGTGCGGGATATTAACGAACTTTTTAAAAAAGATAGCTTTATTTTAAAAAAATCAAAGGCTTTGCATACAAATTTACTCAACAAAATAAATGACATTTTGCAAGGCACTTTCGTCATAAAAGAAGACCAAATCCTATTTGAGCCGCACAAGGAAAGAAATAGAAAGCAAGTAAAAGCTATTCCGCTGCACCTAAGCTCTTCGGCAACAAAATCGCTTTTACTCCTGTTTGTTTATTTAAAAGCAGTTGCCCAGCAAAACGATATTTTGATGATCGATGAGCCGGAATTGAACCTCCACCCAACGAATCAAGTTCAAATGGCTCGCTTGCTTGCAAATTTAGTAAATCTTGGAATTGATGTGATGATAACCACTCATAGCGATTATTTAATAAAAGAATTTAATAATCTGATTATGCTTTCTAATGATTTTAAGGAAAAAGAAAGAATAATGAAAGAAAATAAATACGAAGAAAATGATATTTTGCGTCCCGAAAAAGTAAAAGCATATTTTATAGAAAAACATAAGGTTTTGCCTGCACCAATCGACAATCTTGGGATTGAGCTCAAGCTGTTTGACGATATGATTTATAAAATAAACCAAGTTTCAAGCGATATTTACTATTCAATTTTAGGCTAAAAATGAAATCCTTTACTTCGATATTGAGGAAATCGCTGATAGCTGAATGTGAAATTAAGGCGCAAAACGAAAGCACAATATTCATCATAAAAAATTCTCAAAACGAAGGCGATTTAAAGGAAGTTCGCCTTGACGCAAAGCGAGACGACAACTCCTTTTTCATTTTTACTTTCGATAAAAGGGAAATTCAAAAACTGCACAATACCGATTTAATTACAATAGATTGGATAAAAAAAAGAAGCGATTGCATAGTCTATAAATACAAAAATTCTCAGCATTATTTTATAATAATCGAAGTGAAATCGAATAAGGCTGGCGGCGCTAAAAACCAGCTTAATAGTATGGAGGCTTTTCTGCATTATCTAATGAAAGCAATTCAAATTAATTATGAAAGCATTAAAAATCTGAATAATGTCCGAGTTGCACGCCTTCTTATTACAAGCAGAGCGCTTTTCAAGCCTTTTGTGAAAACAAAATCGCTCGAGCAGCTCGTTCCCTTTAATCCGAGTATAAACGCAAACGAAATTCAATATAGAAAAGATGAGAAAAAAGCAATCCCAATAGAGCTTTTTATGAAATGCAAGTTCAAAGGAATTTATAAATAATTATTTTTCACTAAACCTGAAACAGAAATGATTTTTAACACCGGTATTGATATTATAGAAGTAGAGCGGATTCAAGAAATGATGGAGAAATATGGAGAGCGTTTTCAAAAGCGTCTCTATACGCAAACAGAAATCGACTATTGCGAATCCTTTAAAGAAACGAAATATGTGCATTATGCAGCTCGCTTCGCCGCTAAAGAAGCATTTAGCAAAGCAATAGGAACAGGACTAACGCAAGGCTTTAAATTTGTTGAAGTTGGAATAAGAAACGAAAAAAGCGGACTGCCTGTTTTGGAATTATCAGGCGGGATGTTTGAAAAGTGGGGCGACTATAAAATTCACGTTTCGCTTTCTCATACAAGAGGAAATGCGATTGCAGTGGTGATAATGGAGAAAATAGATTAAGGCAGTGAGTAACTGCTTAATTGCATAATAGTTTGTGACCCCAAGGGGATTCGAACCCCTACTGCCAGCGTGAAAGGCTGGTGACCTAACCGTTAGTCGATGGGGCCACATCGACCTAAATAGAAAAGCAACTTAACACTTTTTTTTGACATGTGCAAGAAATATTTATTTTTTTCTTACAAATTATCAAAAGAAAATTATCCCGAAAGGGGGGCAGTTACGCAGATCTGCCACAGCTCGAAAGTGTGGCAGATCTTTTCTTTTCTACAATAATATAATCCATATATGGATATTTTTCATGCAATTAACAATTAACAATTAACAATTAAACTTCCTGCGGAATATTTTTCATTCAAAAACCTTTTTTTCCCCCCGCCAGCGGGGGACACAGGACTGTTCTATGTTTTCTCCTAATAATAATTCTCCCCCTTTGAAAAAGGGGGAAAGGGGGATTTTCTTCTCTGGATTCTTCACTAGGTTCAGAATGACGCTGCCATCCTATCTCCCCCTTTGAAAAAGGGGGAAGGGGGGATTTTAAAAAACTAAGCCATTAAACTGCAAATAGCAGCAACATTTACCATATCATCAACCGAGCAGCCGCGAGATAAATCGCAATACGGCTTTTTCAGACCTTGCACGAAAGGACCAACAGCCTCGGCGCCTGCAAGCCTTTCAGTTAATTTATAGCCAATGTTTGCTGAATTCAAATCTGGGAAAATCAAAACGTTTGCCTTGCCAGCAACGGGCGAGCCTTTGCATTTTCTTTCACCAATCGAGGCGACAAGAGCCGCATCGGCTTGCATTTCACCATCAACAAGTAGATCGGGCGCCTTTTCTTGAACGATTTTCGTCGCTGCGACAACTTTATCAACGTCCGGGTGATTGGCACTGCCTTTTGTCGAGAAAGAAAGCATAGCAACGCGAGCTTCTTCCCCTGTTACAGAAGCAAAATTCCTTGCAGAACTGATAGCAATATCCGCAAGCTGTTCTTCAGTTGGGTCTGGGTTGACTGCGCAATCAGCAAAGCAAATTTTCCTGCCATCTTGAAGCACCATAATAAAATAACTGCTTACTATCGAAATCCCAGCCGCCACTCCTACCGTAAAAATAGAAGCTCTGATCACATCGCCAGTAGCGGAAACGTTGCCTGCAATCGCAACTTTCACTAAATCCGTTTCAAGCATAAAACCAGCAAAATAAAGCGGAGTTTTCACAATCGCCAATGCTTCGCTTTCTGTCATTCCCTTGCTTTTCCTTTTTTCGTAAAGCATATTTGCAAATTTTTCCAAATGCTCTGATTTTTCTGGCTCAACTATTTCGATTTCCTTTAAAGAAACATTTTCCTTTTCTGCTAATTCTTTTATTTTAGCTTCGTTCCCAACTAAAATTGGCTTTGCAATGCCCTGCTCTTTTAATATAATAGCTGATTTCAAAGTTCTAATATCTTCGGAATCTGCAAAAGCAACTTTCAAAGATAGTTTTGAAGCTTTTTCCCTCATCGAGTTTGTGAAACTTTGACTCATTTAATATTCCTTTTAAAATTGAATTAAAATTTTTGTAATTTTAAAAAAAACAATTTACGAAAAAAATAATGATTATTAAAGTATGAAGATATATACAAAAGCGGGCGACAAAGGACATACAAAACTCTTTGACGGAAAAAGCGTTTTTAAGCATTCAGCAAGAGTTGATTGCTATGGCACAATAGACGAGCTTAATTCAATCATTGGGATAATTCTTGCCCTTGCTCCACCCAAGCAAATTATTGAAGCTTTAAAAAAAATATCGAATAGTCTTTTTGTGCTTGGTTCGGATTTTGCGACCCCCCGAGGCTCAGAGGAAGCAATTCCAAGAATATCTGAAAAAGACGTGCATTTTTTAGAAAATCTAATTGATAAATATACGGAGCAACTTCCACCCTTGCAAAGATTTATTTTGCCCGGGGGCTGCTTGCCAGCTGCTTTTCTTCATCAAGCAAGAACGGTTTGCCGCCGTGCTGAAAGGTTATCTGTTAAAGTTTCTTTGGAGGAGGAAATAAATCCCAATGCCCTCATCTATTTGAACCGTCTTTCCGATTTTCTTTTTACCGCCGCTCGGTATGTGAATTTTTTAGAAAAGAAAGAAGAAAATTACTGGGAAAAAGAATAAGCGATTGGAGAAAGAATAGCGATTTATACCTGCTTTTAGGATTAATAAAAAAACTCGACTTCCACCCTTCTATTTTCTTCGTCTTTTGTGGAAACTGGCTCCTTGGCAGCTTTCCAGTCGATTTCTATTTCTTGCGTGTTGAAATTTCGAGAGCTTAAATAATTTTTTATCATTAAAGCGCGCTCTCGCGAAAGCTCTTCATTTCGTCTCTCAGTTCCGCTGCTATCGGTATGCCCGCAAATTTTTATTTTTAAATTAGAAGTATTTTTGTAATCTTTTATAAATTGAGAAAGCTTTTCCAGTTCGCTTTCTTTAATTTTTGCTTTATTAAAATCAAAATAGATGATTAATTTTTTGCTTTTTTCTATCCTTTCTTCTTCAATTTGAACGATTAAATCCTTGTTTTTAAAAGCAATTTCCTTTTCATTAGTTTGGTTTAGCTCGAAAGTTCCAAGCGTTTTTCCTTCTGCGGAATATTGAATCGAGTATTCATATTCATTTGGCAGGGCAATGTAGTAGTAGGGTTTTGCAAGAAGGGAATGTGTTTCAAATTTTTCTTTTGTTTGCTTATTTGTTACGCTGAAATTAAGCTGCCTTTTGAAAGGATTAGCCACGCTATTCAAATAAATATTTCCACAAAGAATAGTATAGGGCTGTGGTTTCAGCTCTTTGGGAATACAAACGTAATAAATGCCGTGTCTCAACTCAAGGGAATCCGAAGAAACGATAAGGGCGCTATCGGAAAGTGCCGTTAAATAGATACTTTTATCGTCAAAATTGGAATTTACCCGCATACCAAGATTGATTGGCTCACTCCAATTAAGCCAGCTATCGTCCAGGCGCCGCGTCAAATAAAGATCTAAACCACCAAGTCCGCCAGTTCTATTTGAGCTAAAATAAAGAGTGCGATTATCATAAGCAAGAAAGGGCGCGCTTTCGATTCGGCTTGTGTTGATTTTTGGACCAAGGTTTTTTGGTTCGCTGAAACATTTTTCCTTTTCATCGAAAAAAGAAATGTATAAATCTGTATCACCCAAGCAATCCTCACGCTGCACTGCAAGGAAAAGCACTTTTCCATCAGCAGACAGATTAGCAAAATAGTTTTCGGATTGATTATAATAATTTATAATGTTTAAAGAGTCAATTTCTACAAAAAGCGAATCCTCAAGCTTTGCAATGTAAAACGGACATTTACCCTCTGAATTGCCGCTATGAACTAATGCCCGATAACTTGGATTAATAGAGAAAAGAACGTTAGATTCCTTATTGTTGATTGGATACCCAATATTTCTTAACTCGCTGAAAGAGTAATCATTTAATCGCTTGGAAACCCAAATATCGTCATTATCATAAACTCCACCTTGATTGTCCGGGTGCAGTTTTCTTGATACAAAGAGATATTTTCCGTCAATCGTGAGAACGGGAACTATTGTAGGTTGGTAAGCATTAATTGTTTCAGAAATCCTCTCTTTGCAAAAGTTGTTTGCTTGACCAAAAGCATTAGATTGAAGCCCAGCCAATAAGCTCAAAAATGCGAGTATGTATTTTAATTTCATTATTTTCTATTTTTGAAATTTCATTAGCGCTTTTTCAAAGGAGGAGACTTTTTCTTTACAGCGCCTACTCCCTTTTTGATATGATTTTTGAGATTTGACTAACTAAAGTTACCATTTTTGAGTAATTCATTCGCTTCGGTCCAATAAGACCAATAGAGCCAGTGGCTTGCCCAATCTGGTAGCTCGAAAGAACTACGCTATAATCTTCAAGCAACTCATTATTCATTTCCTTTCCTATAAGGACTTGAAAATCGCTGCTCTGCTTTTCATATTGAGAAAGAATGTGGACAATAATATCTTCGTTTTCAATAAGTTCTAAAATGCCCCTAACTTTATCCAAATCATCGAACTCTGGCTCGTTAAGCAGATGCTTAGTTCCCGCAATATGAATGCGCTCTGCGCTTGTGTATCTATCGAAAAGCATATCTACAGAATCGACAAATAAACGGAATAGCACTGGGTTTGGACTCTCTATATCTGAAATTAAAGAGCTGAAATTTTCTCTTATAAAATTAAGCGACTTCCCACTAATTTTTTCATTTAAAAGAGAAGAAAGTTCGTCAAGATTTTGGCGCTCAAGCTCTAAATCTGCCTCCAGCGTTGCGGTCCTTACAATATTTGAGTTAAGCGCAAGTATTACAAGCAAACGATTTGAAGAAATGGAAACCAACTCAATTTTATGCACTATAAGATCGGTCAAAACCGGAATTTGGACGATAGCTAAATATTTTGAGAGTAAGCCCAAAAGTTTGCTTGCGTCTTTCAAAACCGTTTCGCTTGGGGCATTGCTTAAAGTTTGCTTTAAAGTAAGAATTTCTTTTGCACTTAAATATTGGACATTCATAAGGGAATCCACGTAAAAACGATAACCCTTATCCGTAGGAACTCTGCCAGCTGAGGTGTGTGGATGTGCTATAAAATCCATCTCCTCCAAATCGGACATAATATTGCGAACTGTTGCCGGGCTTAATTTCAGCTCTCGCTCTAAATATTTGGAAAGTGTGCGCGAGCCAATTGGGCTTGCCTTCAAAACATAAAGCTGTATTAAAGTTTGCAGTATCAGTTGTTCGCGGTCGCTTAATATATTTGATGATTTGCCTGCTATCATTTTCTATTTAAAAACTTCTCTTTCAATTTTTTTGATACAATCGGAGGAACAAAGCAACTTACATCTTTCCCGTAACTCGAAAGCTCGCGTATAATTGAGGAGTTTAAATAAGTATATTTTTCATCTGGCATAAGGAAAACAGTGTCGATTTCATTTGCAAGTTTTTTATTCATAAGTGCTAACTGAAACTCGTATTCAAAGTCTGAAACAGCTCTTAATCCCCGAATAAGTGCAGCAGCTTTAATCTCCTTCGCAAAATCAATTATCAAGCCTTTCACCAATTGCACCTCCACATTGCTATAATCTTTTAAAGATTCTTCAACAAGTTCCAGTCGTTCCTCTAATGTAAACAGAGTGCTTTTCTTTTGATTTATTGCAATTGCCACAATCACTTTATCGAACATTTTTGAGGCTCGCTTTAAAACATCAACATGCCCAAGTGTAATTGGGTCGAAAGTTCCGGGGTATATAGCGATTCTTGTCATAATTTTTTTGCATACTTAAAAAACATACAAAAATAGTAAATTACTAAAAATAAAGTGAAACGAATGATTTGCGGGTTTGTTTCGACAAGCTCAACAAACCCGACAAGCTCAACAAACTCGAAATGCACATTGAGCTTGTCGAAATGCACAGCTCTACTTGTCTGGCGTAAACTCGCTATCCTCAATATCTTCGTTTAACTTATAGCTATTTTCAAGGCTCATGTTGAAATAAGGCGATTCATTTTTTATGATTTTTGGAAGCAATATCTTATCAAATTTTGTGTAATCGCTGTATGTTTCCGTAACAGGCATTGGACCTTGGGGACCATCTTCCAATTTCTCAATTTTCTCAATAAGGAATGTTTTATCATTGAAATAATAGGTGCTTTCAAGTCCATCTTCGCTTTTTGCTTTCATTAAAATGCTGTTTCCTTGCTTTCCAAGGACCTCACAAGTATAGCCCAAATCAAGTAATTTAGCCTCAGAAAGAACTGTGGCGGATTTTAACGCTTTTTTCAGTTCCTTACCTTCTAATTGGCTGACAGCACCGCTTACTTCTCCCCAAGCATTAGTTCCATCAACCCAGGTTTTTTGCTTCATAACCCCAATGTCAAGAGAAATAAATTGTTTGTTTGGTGCTTTTGTCTTTTGAATTAAAGTTCCGGGAAAAATCTGCCCTTGAATTTCAAATTCAACTTTTGCTTCGCTTATAATAGATTTAGTGCTTTCAATTGCTTTGTCTCCACCGATAGCATTGCGATACTTTTTAATTAAATCTTTTGCAGAAAGGGAAACCTTTTCCATTTTTGCCTTTTCGCCGCTCAATGGATTCAAATCTAAGTCGTATTCATAGACCTTGCCATATTTTTCAACAAGCGGCAGAACCTCAGGCGAGCCTACTACGATTAAATAAGCATTTTTGGGGTTCATATACTTATTTGCAGCGTTCATAACATCGAAAGAAGAAAATGCTTGAAGTCGCTTTGGATAATCTTTAAGCAATTCAATATTTTTGCCATTAAAATCGGCTCCTTGAATTAAATTCGCAATAAAATTTGAGTTCTCAAAGTTTAAATAATATTGACCAACTTTGAATTTAATTATTCTGCCTAACTCTGCATCTGTTGGGGGAACTGAGGCGAGCAAACGCAGCTGCTCTTTCATCAGATCGACAGAAGAATCTGTAACTGAATTGCGGACTTCAGCCCCGCAAATAAATCTATTAATATACTTTGCATTTGTTAAATAGCCCCAGGGCGAGTAAGTATAAGAATAAGTTTCGCGCAAAGTTCTAAAAAGACGACCCGCAAAGCCAGAGCCAATAATATTTCCAGCTACTTCTAACACCTCATAATCATTATGATTCAAAGGAATGCCAATACTTGTAAAAGAAACTAAGGATTGAACTGAGCCGGGGCGATGAACGAAATACACACCAAGCGGCTGTGGTTCGGCTTTCGGAATTTTGATTTCTGGCGTCTTCCCTTCTTTCCAGACTTTTAAACTGCTATTAAGCGTTTGAATTATGTCAATCGCCTGGACATCTCCAATAGCTGCAATTGTAGCCGCATTTGGTTTAAACCATTTATTATAATATTCTTTAAGGTCATCAATCGTTAAATTTTTTATACTTTCTTCAGTTTTCATACTTGAATAAGGGTGATCGTCGCCATAAAGTATTTTTTTTGCCATGTTATTGGCAACTGTGCTTGGTTTTGTTTTGTCAAGCTTGATTGAAGCAAGGAACATCGGTTTCAACTTTTCAAATTCATCTTTCGGAAAAGTTGGGTTAATAATCATATCGGAAAGTAATTCAAGCAACAGGTCTTGGTGCTTTTTTAGGGCTGTTGCGTAAATTGAAATGTTATCAGCTGTTGCGTTTGCGCTAATAGAGGCGCCCACCCCGTCTAATGCGTTTGCAATGGCAAGAGCATCTCTTTTTCCGGCTCCCTTGCTGAGCAAGGCTGCAACAAAATCGGAAACTCCAGCTTTATCGCCCTCGACAGAGCTTCCCCCTGGAATAAGCACAGAAAAAGCAACGATTGGCTGCTCTTTGTCTTCAATAACAAATACTTTTATTCCGTTCTCTAATTTTTGCTCAATATGTTTTGGGAAAGCTAATTCCTTTGCTTCTAATGGGCTTGGCCTTTGGTTAATATCAATTTTTTCTTGCGCATTCATAGCTATTGAAGATAAAATAAATAAGAATAAATAAAAAACTGTCTTTTTCATAATTTTTCCTTTTAATAATAATCCTTGATTATTCTTTTGGCAAATAAGTTAAAGCTACTTTGTAAGCATCGCCGAAATATTTTTTTGCCACTCTTTTTATGTCTTCTTTTGTAACTTTTAAAAAGTTGTCTAATTCAGTATTTATCAGCTCCGGATTGCCGTAATAGCTATTGTATTTTGCAAGAATACGTGCTTTTTCCAAAGTATTTTTCTTTCCAGAAACGAATTGATTTTCTTGAATATTCTTTGCTTTTTCAAGCTCATCATCGCTTACTCCATTTTTCACTATCTTTGCAACTTCTTCATAGATCAGCTTTTTCACATCTTTATAATCTTTTCCAGGCGAGGGTATGCCGAGTAAAAGATAAATTCCACTATATTGCAAGGACAAAGGAACTAAGGCAGTTTGAACGGCAATCTGCTCTTTTTCTACTAATCTTTGGTGCAGCCGCGAGCTTTCGCCACTTGCAAGAATATCAGTTAAAAGAATGGAGGCATAATAATCTGGGTCTTCTAAGCTGGGAGAGCGATAAGCAATAAAAACGCCTGGCAGCTGCGCTTTTTCGTCAATCACCAACTCTTCGTAATCCTTTTCTAAATTTGGAAGCACAAAATTTTCTACTCTTTTCACCTCTTTTTTGGGATAAATTTCAAAATACTGCCGCACATAATCCTTAACGTCATTTATATTAAAATCCCCAGATATAACAAGGGTCGCATTATTCGGCTGATAAAAATTATTATAAAATTGAGTAAAATCTTCAATCGTAGCTTTTTCTACGTCCTCTGCTTTTCCAATGGCAAACCAACTGTAAGTGCTATTTGGGAAAAGATTTGCACATACTTTTTCCAACATAGTGCCATAAGGCTGATTTAAAGTAGTTGTTTTTAGCTCCTCAAGAACCACCCCACGCTGGGTTTCTACCCCAATGCTATCAACTAAAAGATTTCTCATCCTTTGCGACTCTATCCAAAGAGCAAGTTTGATTTCGTTGGCTGGTAATTTTTGATAAAAAACAGTTTCATCAAAAGAAGTATGTGCATTCAAAGTGCCGCCTGCTTCCTGAATTAATTTGTCAATACTCGAGCGCTCGATATCTTTAGTTCCTTCAAACATTAGATGCTCGAAAAAGTGAGCGTATCCAGTTTTTCCGGGAATTTCATCTCGCGAGCCGACCCGATAATGCAATATAGTTGCAATAACGGGCGCAGTTCTATCCACATTATAAATCACTTCCAGTCCATTGCTCAAAATCTCTTTCTCGAAAGCAATGGGATTGAAATTTGTTTTTGCCTCAGCTATATTTGTTAGCATATAAAAAAACACCATATTGATAAGCAATAGTTTTATTATAATATTTTTTTTCATAAAAAATCCTCTTATTCTGTTACACAGTTTTATTTCAAAAAGTAATTATAAACTAATGACGTATTTTTACGAACTTATTATATTTTTGTTGCATTTTTTTGTTTTTTTACTTTTTAATTACTTTAAAAAATCGTAAATTGTTATGATAATTGTGTGTTTTTGAAATATTTTGTAAAATAAAAATGAAAACAAATAAACTAGTTACCGCGCTTGTTTTCGCCCTCCTTCTGCTTCCTTTTCTCCTCCAAAGTTTATACTCCACAGGCGATATAGAAGAAATAAAAAAGAATTTACCAAAAATGCTTGGAGCAAATAATCATGGCAAAGACTTTTATTTTTCCTTCCACCCTTGCTATGAAGAGGACGGAGCCAATAATGAGCTTAAAGTTTATGTGTCTTCTGGTGTGGTAACTAACGTAACTATAGAAATTGAGGGCAAAGGTTATAAAGAAACTAAAAAAACCATTGCTAACGATATAATTGTTTTTAGCTTTTCACCTTTGTTAGGGCAGTGCTATCGCAGAACTTATGAAAATCCAGTTTTGCCCGAAGCAGTTTACCCGGGCTATGCTGTTCACGTTTATTCAGACGACCCAATAGTTTGCTATGGAGTAACGCGATACACAAGAACAAGCGATGGATTTCTTGCAATACCAGTATCTTCACTTGGGAAAGAATACATTATCGCTTCTTTCCAAGAATGGGGAACAGGTCCCACTTATTCTTTCCCAAGCTATACGAGTATAGTGGCAGCTTACGACAATACAAGGGTGCGTTTTATACTCGGCGGAAATGAGACAACAACCACCCCAAGCGGGCAGCTTCCAGGCGAGGAACGGGATTATTCTTTAAACCGTGGAGACGTTTTACTTATCGGTGCCTCCGGTCTTTTTTCCGATTTAACCGGCAGCAGAGTTATTGCCTCAAAACCTGTTGCGGTTACATCCGGAAATTTCTGCTGCCAAATTCCTACTGGAACCATCCGTTGCGATTTTATAATAGAAATGGAACTTCCCACTTATACTTGGGGAAGAGACTACTTTGTTACACGAATGCAAAGCCGATTATATAACTCAATAATAAAAATATTTGCAAAAGAGCCGGACACGAAAATATACCGAGATGGAAGGCAAATTGGAATAATCCCAAATGTGGGTGGAGTTTATGGATTAGGCTATTTAGAAATGAGATCAGCTGATGGACCCGCAAGATGCGTGGTTATTTCTGGTGATAAACCGATTAGCGTTACTCAATACAATCCCGGGCAGGGCGATGACAATATCGGAGCAACCGACCCATTTCAACTTGTGCTAACTCCACTGGAGCAGTTTCAAAGCGAAGTTATTTTTAATACTCCCGGCATCAGAGGCGATCACGGCTTTAATTTGAATTATATAAATGTTGTGTATGAAGCTGACGACAATGGCGCTTTGCCAGATGATTTTGAGTTTGGGACAGTTTTAGGCGACAAAGTTGAATGGGAAAAGCTAAGTATGATCAGTTCCGGCGCTGGCGACCCCTTTGCCACTGAGGTAAATGGCAGAAGCTATAACGCAAAAATTATTCAGCTTAATGGAGATGGAGTCTATCGACTTAGGGCAGAACGACCTTTTACTGCTTATGCTTATGGGTATTCCAATTACGATTCTTATGGCTTCCCGACCAGCGTTTCGCTTGGCGATTTAACAAAGCCAGACACAATGTGCCCAGTGCCAACTTGGACAATGGATTGCTATGGCGTTATTGACAATGGATTTGTCCTCGATTATCCTGAGGATTCTGAAATGCGGTCAAACCTTTCCATCATATATTATAATAATGCAGCAAGCTTCAATTTCAATTTTTCTTACACTGATTTTATGCCCGGCGAAAGCGAAAGCACTAAATGGAAAGCTAATGTAATTGACAGAACAAAAGACGCTCGCGCTGTGATTGTCTTTTCCGATAGACGCGGAAATGATACCACTGTTATTATCAATTTTTACGCTCCAAAATATACTGTAAGACCTACGCATGTCGATTTTGGCTTGCTCGAGCTTGGTGAAACAGTCCAAAAAACTTTTTGGGCAATAAACGATAGTGAACACTCAGAATGCTTAATTGATGAGTTAAAGCTTAAATTTACTAATGAAAATTTTGAAATAATTGGCTTTCCTACTCCGATAATCATAGCTCCAAAGGATTCAATTCCCTTCACTGTTATTTTTACGGCAAATGAAATCAGCTCCTCGGTTTATAAGGATTCTATTGGAATTGGAGATACTTGCTATTTTAGCTATAAAGCTCGCGTAGAAGCACGCGTTGGACAGGCGACAATAGAAGTTAGCGACATTGCTTATGGCGATCTGTCTGTTGGAAAAGCAGCCAATAAAGATGTTCATATAAACAATAATGGCAGCACAGAACTTGTGATAAACAGTTATTCTGGACCATCGCAGAGCGTTTTCACAGCCAATTTGCCAGAAATAAGCAAATCCCAACCCTTGATTATCAAGCCGGGCGATCAATATAGTTTTTCCGTTAGCTTTTCCCCAGACGCTGAGGAAAGCTATCTCGATCAAATCGTCTTTCATAGCAATGCAACGCGAATTGATAGCATTGCACTTTTAAGCGGAAGAGGAATAAAATCTGGCTTGCTTTCAAATTCATATAATTGGGGAAGAAAAAGGATTAACAGGCAAAATTTCCCAATCCCAGCCTATCCAAACGAAAGCAATGTAATCCGTTTAGAAAACAATGGAAGCGATGCCGTTAATATTTTTGGACTTCAAATTATCTCAGATCTTAATGGCGATGCTTTTAAGTTCGACAGAACTAAATTCGACAATCTCAAAATTGAAGCGGGAAACTATTTTGATCTTCCCGTTGCTTTTCAACCTAATGCTGCCGGCGAGCATAGATTAGTAATTAGATACAATAACTCAGCGGACAGCGAAACGGAAACCCTTTTAGAAGGAATTGGTATTTTGCCGAGGCTCAGCACAAGCGATTACGATTTTGGAACTACAAAGCTAAACGACTACCAAAACCCAAACGAAAGGACGGTAGTTTTCACAAATAATGCTTGGGAATTTGGCGATTCGTTAACTATTACAGATTTTATTTCCTTGCCAAGCGAAAACTCAATATCTTTAGATTTTTCAAATTTTGGAGAAGAAGGCTTTAAATATGATAAAGCTGCCCTGGGCTTGCCTATAACTTTGCAGCAAGGGGAATCTATAGAGCTTCCAGTTCAATTCGTGGCAAGTAAAGCAAACGGAAATTCTGCAAGTTTGCAAAGCCAAAGCGATGCCGAAAGCAACGCCGTTTCAAATTGGAACGGGAGCGGGATTTCCCAAAGCATAAGCGCAAGGGGCGGCTCTGCAATTACTTGCGTGGACGATGCCCTGTTTATTGATTGCTATGTTAGCAATACCGGCACTGGCAGCGTCCAGGTTACTGGATTAGAGCTTAATCAGATTGAGAACTACTTTTCTTTTGACGACCCAAGCGTTGCCAAGGGCTTTGCTTTAGAGGAAGCTGAAAGCAAATTAATTGTAGTAAAATACGAGCCAACAAGTACTGGGAATCACATCGCTGATTTGATTGTAAAAAATTCAACTTTAGACATGCCAGAAATCTTGGCAAATCCAGCTTTGACCGGCACTGCTCAACAGTTTATCCGCAGCACTTCACTCTTTCTTCCAGCGGATTCAAAAAATCCAACCATAGGACAAAAAGTAAATGCGACAATAAGATTAGACGATGGAGCCGATATATCGCTTGCAAATATTAATCAGCTTTCTGTTAAGCTAAACTACGCAAGCGGATTTTTGAAAGTTATTCCAAATGAAATTCGACTTGGAAACCTCGTCTCCTCAAGTTTCAATCTTGAAAATTTGACTATTGACGATTTGAAAGGTGAAATCAAATTTAATATTATGGCAAAAAGCTCAAGTGATTTTCTTATTGGAGCTGGTGATTTAGTTCATTTTGCTTTCAACGTTTTTTTACCAACTCAAAGAGACACAAGTGGCTTTTCTGAAATTAGACAAGAAGTAATTGCCATCGCTTCTAATTGCGTTATTATAAACAACATTCCAAATTCCTTGGAGTTAAAGCCGGTCTGCATTAACGATTTGCGTAAAATTGCTCACACCGGCGGAGTCTATGATTTTGCTCCCATCAATCCAAATCCTGTAAGGGCTACTAATGTCAATTTTGAATTTTCAGTTGCCTTGGAAGCTTGGACAGAAATTTTAATTTTCGATGCAAAAGGGCAGATTGTAGCAAGACCAATTTCGGAAAACCTTAAGCCCGGCAAATATGTTATAAATGCTCCAGTTGATTTTCTTAATTCTGGAACCTACTTTTGCAAACTGTCTTCGGGTCCTTATTCCGAAACGAGGAATTTGATAATTGTAAAATAGATGTCTCGCTGAAAATACTGATTTTTTACAAAAAAAGCTGAGCCACAGTTTTAAACAAGTGGCTCAGCTTAATCTTTCTTTTTAAAAACGGAAACTTTTGCCCCGCGAAATTCTTTATGCCTTAGCTTCGCAAACCTTTTTTCAATATACTGAATCAGCTTTTCCTCAGGCTCCGCGTGAAGAGAAATTAAAATAAAGCCTTTCTCTATCTCAAATAATTTCACCGTGTCCTTTTCCAATCTAATAATCTCAAAAGACTTTAAGTCAATCGATTCCTTTTCAGAATAATACTGAATATATTCTTTGAAATAAACGCTGGCAAAAACTTCATAATCGTTATATTCTTGCAGTTCATTTTTAAGGAAAAGCATTGCCTCTCTACTTTCTTGCTTATGTGGGATTGTAATTTCAAAGTCAGATATCCCACCTTTTTCTTTATATAAATCAAAATAAGTTGAAAAGAAAAATAGATTAAAAATAAGGATAGCCGCTATAATTATAATCGAATAAGTGTTTTTAAATAAAGAACTTATAAAATATGCAAATAGCAAATAAGCGGCTGGTAAAAGTATTATCAAATTTCTTTGGCTTAAGATCGGAGTGAAGGCAAGCGAGTAAAAAAAAGCAAGCAGATATGGAAGGAAAAGCCAAAGCAGAAGTGCAATTATTTTAGAATTAAGCACTGGCTTTCCCTTTCCTATTTTTTTAATAAAGTAAAAAAGCAACAGCAAAAAACAGCAGGCAAGAAGAAAAAAAGAATACCCGGACGCGAAAAATAAAAAGAGGGCAAAATCTGCTATATGCGGCTCTTTTATCCAGCTACTTGCATTTTTAAAATGATTTAAAATAATATTTATGAACGGGAGATAAGCAAGGATAAACAGGGCATTGAATAACAAAAAAGCGATGAGCTTGCTTTTTCTTTTCATTGCAATTATTAATATGAAAAGATTAGAAAGCAGCGCCAAAAGCAAGCCAAAATAATGTGTATAAGCAAGGGCGAGGCTATTTAGAAAAAGCAAAGATAAGTAGAAGTTAAAGCTCTTTTTTCTATTGCCCAAACCCTTAAATATTTCAAAAAAAAGAATAGCTTGCCAGATGCTTAAAAGTAGTAAAATTGAATAAGAGCGAGCTTCAACGCTATAATAAATTGGCGTCCAAATAAAAGCAAGCAGAGAAGCTGAGGTCAAGGCAATGTTTTCCGAAAATAATTTTTTCCCCAATAGAGCAATAAAGAAAATGGATAGAATGCCCGCAATCGCAGAAAGCAACCTCAAAGCAAATTCGCTATCTCCAAAAATGCGAATTACGTAATATAAAATAATCTGATATAAAGGGGGATGAACGTCATCTTGAATAGACCTTTGCAGCAGTTCCGATATATTAGCAACCTTTGAAATGCGCAGCGATTCTAATTCATCATTCCAAAGCGAATAATCGCTAATAGCATAAAAACGCAGGAGTGCGCCCAAAATTATTATTGAAAGCAATATTAAATAATAAACCTTTTTTTTCATTATTGCTCTGTAATTTGATTTTTCAGATGGACTGCATTAGGGAAAGTGGAGTCTATCTATGTTAATATCCCGACAGGGATTAAATTATTGCAGAAAAGAAAGATCTGCCACAGTTTCAAAGTGTGGCAGATCTTTTTTCTTTCTATTTCTATGTGGCATCAATCTACGGGTTAACCCGTTGGATAATAATGATTTATGCTTGTATAGTTTTAATTTATACAGCTTTCATCAAGGGGCAGCTGCCCCTTGTTAGAATGAAAAATCAAGTAATCCTAAAATCCTTATAATCACGGTTCAAAGAGATCACCTCAATATTACAAAGCTCTTTGTTATTCTATCTACTTGATTGATGAAAGAGCAATGATATAAGCCATTTGGGAAATCTGCAGTTGAAATTGTGATTTTGCTGTTTCCTACTATTTTGGCTTGCTCAATTCGTTTTACTTCTGTCCCGAGAGAATTAAAAATGGAGATTGAATGTATATTTTGATTTTCTGGAATGGAAAGAGTAACTTCATTTTGAGCGGGATTTGGGAAGATTTGGAAATCTATTTGTGAAAGATTTTCAGAAACATTAACTATTCCGAAATCTGAGAGTTTTGCTCGGTAAAAAACAACTTCGCCTGAAGAACCTGCATAAAAATATTCCCCGTGTATTAACAATGGATGAACTGATTTAGAAGTTAATGGAGGATCAAGCTTTACCCAAGAATCTCCACAATCATTAGATAAATACAATCCATTGGAAGTGCCTGCAAAGATGTATGAATCAATGACAAATAATTTGCTAAAATAAGCATCACCAAAATCCGAGGGAAGTATTTTCCAATTTTCACCATTATCGGTTGAATAAAATAATGCACCTCGCCAGGAACCAGCAAACAATCTATTTCCACATCTTGCTAAACAGTGTATTTGCATTAGTGTTATTCCACTATTTGAGGGTTGCCAGCTTTCTCCGTAATTCGTTGATTTAAAAACACCGAAGCCATACGTTCCAGCGTAAATAGCATCATCTTCAACTAAAATTGACCTAACGTCAAGGTTTAATAAGCCATTATTCTTTGGCACCCAACTGTTTCCCATATTTGAAGAAAAATATATTCCTTTACCGGGAGTTGATACAAACATATCAGTATCCTTAAAAATTATTCTATTTGCTGGAATACTATTAAATTCCGGGCTTATAGATTTCCAGTTGGCTCCATAATTTGTTGACCTATAAATATCATGTCTTTCTCCTGCAAATAAGAATGAATCTTTTATAGCAACGCATTGAAAATTAAAGTCCCAGCCAAAGTTAAAGCCAGTATTTATTTCAGACCAACTGTCCCCGTTGTTGCTTGATACGAAAATACCTCCTATATTTGTCGAAACAAAAATATTAGAATCATTAGCTGCGCAACCATTTACTGTAATTCCAGACATTCCATCATTTATTTGTTCCCAACTCTCGCCATAATTGGAAGAAATAAAAATACCGCTGCCAGCAGTTCCAGCAAATATATTATCACCATTAATTTCCAAACTTGAAATGCAATCATTTGTTAAACCAGTATTTATTTCAGTCCAGTTTTCACCATTGTCTAAAGAACGATAAATTCCGCCACCGTGCATGCCAGCTAAAATTAAATCGTTTTTTATAACAATACTATTTATCATATATATTGGGCCTTCTTTAATTTTCTTCCAACTTTTTCCATTATCGGTTGAATGTAATAAACCAGGTGATGTTCCAGCGAATATATTACTGTCTCTAACTGCCAAGCAATTAACTGAAGTGTAGCTAGAATCGTTATTGAGTGAAATCCAGCTATCCCCGTTATCAGTTGAAGCAAAAACACCATCAAACTTAACGCCTGCAAATAGCATAGAATCATTTTTTCCTAAAGACCTTACATCAAGATTAGTTAATCCAGAATTGCTTTCAACCCAACTCTTACCAAAATCTGATGACTTAAAAATCCCTTTACTTGTTGCTAAAAAAACAAATGTGTCTTTAACAACAACTGCTTTTCTACTTGCCTGAGGTAAACTATTCGCAATTAAAGTCCAATTATTTCCATTATCAACAGAAATAAAAAGGTTATTGTTAGTTACAGCGAAAATAACATTTCCTTGCTTTTCAAAACAAATAACACTATAATTATATAAAGAACCAACAGCATTCCAATTTTGCCCCTTATTTGTTGATTTAAACATACCAACTGATGAACCTACAAAAATTGTATCTTCAATACCAAGTATTGAATTAATAACTCCTCCATAAGGTCCATTGCAGGGTTCCCATTGAGCGTTTAACGAATTAAACATTAATAATTCAATAAAAAAAAGTATTAAATATTTTCTTTTCATAGACAACTCTTTTATTATGAATAAATATTTTAAAATAATAACAATTATTATAGCTAATGATTCAAAATTAAATTTGCTTTTTTCATAAAAACATCGTATATTTGTATTTGTAATATAATTGATTTATTAATTTATCCCCCGCTTTTAAAGTGTCGAATCAAAAAAAACGGGGGATTTTTTTTCTTTAAAAAAATATTCCTTTTTCTTTATTTTTCCTCTTTTTTTGTTTAT
>JAAYJM010000262.1 GCA_012522895.1 Ignavibacteria bacterium | reverse complement strand
TTAATGGTAAAGACCTTGTGGTTAAAGAAGGCGATTTTATTTCAATAGACGGCTCTACTGGCGAGGTGATTTTAGGCAAAATCCCGACAAAACCAAGCGAGGTTATTCAAGTTCTAATTGAAAAAACTCTTGACGAAAAAGACGCCCCAACATACCAAATATACAAGCAAATAATGAATTGGGCAGACGAATACCGCCGCCTTGGAGTAAGGACAAATGCAGATCAGCCCGACCAAAGCTATAATGCACTTGCCTTTGGAGCAGAAGGTATTGGACTTTGCAGAACCGAGCACATGTTCTTTGGTGAAGGAAAAATCGGACCAATGCGTCAGATGATTCTTTCAGACACAGTAGAAGAACGCCGCGAAGCGCTTGCAAAGCTTCTCCCATTCCAACGCAAAGATTTTGAAGGCATTTTTGCAGCTATGGATGGAAAACCTGTTACAATTAGAACTATTGACCCACCGCTTCACGAGTTCCTTCCACAAGACGAAGCTGGAATCAATGAAATTTCAAAGCAAATGGGCACCAGCCCTGAAAAAGTAAAAGAAAGAATTGCCGCATTGCACGAATTCAACCCGATGCTCGGATTCCGCGGCTGCCGTATTGGTATTTTCTATCCGGAAATTACTGAAATGCAATCCCGCGCCATTTTTGAAGCTACCGCAAATGTGATTAAGCAAGGCAAAAAAGTAGTTCCAGAAGTTATGATTCCCCTTGTTGGTCACGTAAAAGAATTAGAATCGCAAGAGCAAATAGTTAGAAAAGTTGCAAAAGAAGTGATGGAAGAAACTGGCATAAAATTCGATTATTTAGTTGGAACGATGATTGAAATCCCGCGTGGCGCAATCACCGCAGACAAAATCGCGGAAGTTGCCGAGTTCTTCTCATTTGGAACAAACGACTTAACTCAAACCACGCTTGGCGTTAGCCGAGATGACGCCGGGAGGTATCTACCGCTCTATGTTCAACAAAACATTTACCAAAGGGATCCCTTTGAAGCAATTGATAGAGAAGGTGTTGGGTATTTGATGAAGCTTGCGGTGGAAAAAGGTAAAGAAACACGCAAGAATATTAAACTCGGTATTTGTGGCGAACACGGTGGAGAACCATCTTCCGTTGAATTCTGCCATCAAATTGGTTTGAATTACGTTTCCTGCTCACCTTATAGAGTTCCAATTGCTCGACTTGCTGCGGCACGCGCTGCTTTGCTTGACGAAATTGATGAATAATGAATAAATAGCAATATTTTTTATAAAAGGGACGGGTTGCAGCTCGTCCTTTTTTTTGCAAAAAACAGCTTTCGACTTTCAAAAACCAGAGTGAAGCGATATTCATTCTCTTTTTTCCAGCCAAAAACTAATAAGCACACAAGGCAAATAAAGCTCAAGTAAAGGCAGCACAGAGCTGAAAATCATAAAAACGGGAGTTTTAGAAATTTTGTAAGTCTTATACTTTCAAAATTAACTATGATATTTGAAATTCTTTTATTAAATTTATTGTTCTTTAATTTACAAAAATGAAAAATGAAAAATTTTGTTAAAATAATAAATCTTTTAAAATGAATAATAAAAGAATATATCAGTTGTTTGGTGGCTTATCATTTTTAGTAACATTGATAGTTTATTTATTAACGATTCAGCCATCAACTCCTTTTTGGGATTGCGGCGAGTTTACTGCAGCGGTTACTTGGCAGCAAATTCCACACCCTCCCGGAACTGCTCTTTTTGTTATGGTCGGAAAAATCTTCCAGCTGCTTTTTCCATTCGGAGATTTGAATTGGCAAGTTAATTTCGTTTCAGTTGTAGCAACTGCTTTTTCAGTTTTCTTTTTATATTTAATTACAGTAAAAGTAATACTTAACTATCGCAGCTCGCCAATTTCCACTACTTACGATGCCTTGCTTGTTTATGGCTCTTCTTTTGTGGGTTCTTTAGCTTTTTGCTTTAGCGATACTCTTTGGTTTAATGGGGTGGAATCGGAGGTTTATGCTGCGACAACTGTTTTTACTGCATTAGTAGTTTATCTGATGATGCGCTGGAATGAAGAAGCAGATAAGCCCGGCAATGAACGATATTTAATTCTAATTGCCTATTTGGTGGTGCTTTCCACTGGTATTCACCTGCTTGCAATTTTGACAATATACTCTGTTGTGTTTTTGGTTTATTTCAGAAAATATAATCCGACTGTTAAAGGTTTTATAATCACAAGCGTTATTTCACTCGTAGCCTTTTTCTTTATATACAAAGTAGTTGTTATGTGGCTGCCGACAATGCTTGCAGGGCATTTGCCATTTAAAAACGATGCAGGCGAGTATATAGTAGACAATAGCTTTGCTGTAACGCTGATTCCATTTTTAGCTATTGCTGCCGCTATATTTTTATTCTATTATGGAATGAAAAATAATCAGATTATAACTAAATTGCTGTCTTTTTCATTTTTAATGATGATTTTAGGCTATACTGTTAATTTTCACGTAATTACACGTTCAAACGCAAATCCTCCTCTTAACGAAAACGAACCTAATACACTTGAAAAGTTTGTTAGCTATGTCGGAAGAGAGCAATACGGAGAATCCAAATTTTGGCCCCGCAGATTTGATGGTCGCGATGAGTCAAAGATTTATTATTATGAAAAATATGGAAAATGGTTTCCTCCCGATTATCAAAGAGTTGTTAGAAAAGATGGTTCGGAAGGTTATGGTTTAGAGTTCAATCAAATCAATACAGCGGGCGAGCTTAACTATCTTTGGAATTTTCAAATTAAGCACATGTATATTAGGTATTTTCTTTGGAACTTTGTCGGAAGAACAAGCGATGTGCAAGACGCTGGCGTTACCTTTTTCGATAAGTCTGAATCTAAAATACTGAATTTTAAAAATGGTTACTCTCACATATTCCCAATACAATTTTTAGCATTGCCATTGATTTTTGGCTTAATTGGTTTCGTTTATCATTTTAAGCGCGACCCCAAAATGGCATTTATTTATTTAATAATGTTTTTGCTGATGGGTGTTTTAGCTGCTATAGCTCAAAATCAGCTTGAACGACAGCCGAGAGAAAGGGATTATTTCTATACTGGCTCCTTCATGGTTTTTTGTATGTGGATTGGAATAGGGGTTTATTCAATAGGGAAGTTTTTAGAAGAAAAACTAAGCAAGAAAAATATCGCTATTTTTTCTTTGGTTCTTTTTGCTTCCACTCTTCTTGTTCCAGTAAATATGGGCGCTGGTGGCTGGAAAATGCACAGCCGCGCAGGAAACTATTTACCTTTCGATTTTGCATATAATTTGCTCCAAAGCTGCGATGAAGATGGGATTCTTTTCACAGTTGGAGATAACGATACTTTCCCACTTTGGAATTTGCAAGATGTTCTTGGGATTCGTAGGGACGTCCGTGTGGTAAATCTTTCGCTTGGAGGCACTCGCTGGTATATTCATCAGCTAAAAAACCGCTCTCCCTGGGGTGCAAAACCCATACCTTTGTCATTTACCAACGAGAGCTTGGAGGTTCCGGAAGACGACCCGCGAGCCTTAACTTATGATTTTACTGATCCAGTAAAAATATCGATTCCGGTATCTGCTGATATTTTAGCTAAATACACAAGCGATTCTTTAACTTTGAGTAGTGGCAAATTTGAAATAATGCTTTATGGCGATAAAATGGGCGAAGATAACAAGTATTTATACCATTTATCACATAAGTTAGTGAAAGATATTATTGAGGTTACAAAATTTGAAAGACCTGTTTATTTCTCAATCACCGCCGGCTCTGATGCTTACAAATATGGGCTTGGACGCTATATTAGAAACGAGGGAATGGCTCTTAGAGTCTGTCCAGTTGATATGGCTATTCAAAATGATAAAGGCTTTGACGTTGGCATTATGAGCGATTGCTTGCTAAATAATGTTGATAATACAAACGATTATAAGACCACCCAGCACTATGGCTTTAAGTTCAGAAACCTTGCAAATCCAGATGTGTATTATGACGAAGTGCATCGCAGGTATTTAGATAGTTATCGCCAAATTTATTTGAATTTTGCAACTTATAATCTTCAGACACGACTCGACACTGCGAGAACAATTGCATTGCTAAATAAAATGAATGAAAACATTTCTACCTCAATGTTCCCCTTGATGTATGATGAAGAAATTCAAATAGCTCGTATCTATTTAGAGGCTGGTGAAATGGATAAAGCAAGGGAATTTGCACAAATGTGCGTCAATACTGTTAATACCATTGACGCAAATGAAAAGCTACGAAGCGGGAGCGGGAGAGTCCACACACTTTACGAAGAAATTGTTGGTAGAGGAGGAGATGGCACTTATAAATCTGCTGCTTATGCTTACAGAATAATGAATGATTATGCAAAGTCGCGTGATATGCTGATGCAGCTTTATAATTATATACTTGCATACAGTCAAAATGGCGCAGACCAAGAAAGATTTAAAGAAGTGGAAAGGAATACTTTTGAAACCCTGGGCCTTTTAAGAGATGTCGATTATGATGAAATTGAACAGATTCAAGAAAAAGAGGGTATCGAAAAAGCAATTCAAAGAGCCAATGAGATAAAAGAGGCTTACGAAAAAAATAATGACCCATATATATCATCGCTAAGTGGTCAAATTGATTTAAAATTAAGGCAAATGCAAGGAAAAACTGATGATTTAGATGAAGAATAGCGATGAAGCCCTATTTATCATTAATTTTTCCAGCTTATAACGAAGAATTTAGAATCGCTAAATCTTTGGGAATTGCTTTTGAATATTTGCAAAAGCAAAACTATAGCTTTGAACTGATTGTCGTTGATGACGGCTCAAGCGATAGCACGGCTGAGCTGGTTAGCAAATTTAATAAAGACATTAAACTGTTCAGGCAGGCGAAAAATCTTGGAAAAGGCGCCGCAGTGCGTAGAGGAATGCTCGAGGCAAGCGGCAGTTTTCGTGTTTTCTCAGATTCAGATTTATCGACCCCGGTTTATGAATTGAAAAAAATTTTAGCTTCGCTTGAAAAAGGGGCTGATATTTGCATTGGCTCGCGTGGCTTGGATAGCTCGCTTATTAAAGAGCATCAGCCCTTTTATCGAGAATTTATGGGACGCTTTTTTAATAAAATTGTTCAATTCTATTTGTTTAAAGGAATAACAGATACCCAGTGCGGCTTTAAGGGTTTCAGAGAAAATGCAGCTATAGATATTTTTTCTAAACAAAGCATTGATGGCTTTAGCTTTGATGTCGAAGTTCTTTTTCTTGCCCGAAAGCTTGGCTATAAGATTGAAGAAGTGGCTGTGGAGTGGTATAATGACGAGCGAACGAAAGTGGATCCGATAAAAGATTCCACCCGTATGTTTTTTGAGCTTATAAAAATAAAAAAATTACACAAATAGAGTTTACGCAAAAAAAAATTTGCTGTAATATAGTCAAAAGAATGACATTACAATTCAAGTAAGTCAAGCATCTTTGTTTGATAGTGTTTTTATAATTTGTTGGCAATATTTCTAATATGCTTTTTGCGTAAATTAAGGCTTATGTTTCACAAAGTGGAGAAAATATGTCTCTTTATCATAACCTGAGCGAAGAACAAGTGATTTTTCGGGATAGCATAAGACGTTTTGCAGAAGAATATATCACTCCTATTGCTCAAGAGTTAGATGAAAAAGAGGAGTTCAGCATTGAACTCACTAAAAAATTTGCAGAATTTGGATTCCTTGGAACTTT
This sequence comes from Ignavibacteria bacterium, assembly GCA_012522895.1. Taxonomy (GTDB): domain Bacteria; phylum Bacteroidota; class Ignavibacteria; order Kapaibacteriales; family UBA2268; genus JAAYJM01. Next base: position 3,127 of record JAAYJM010000262.1, on the reverse strand, counting down.
TCTTCCAAGTGAATACGGGGGCTTGGCTTTAGATTATTTATCATACATCCTTTTAGTTGAAGAGATTGCAAGGGTTGATGTCTCTCAAGCTCTAACTATTGCGGCTCACAATTCTTATGGCATTGCCCCTATTTATCATTTTGGAAATGCCGAGCAAAAAAGCAAGTATCTGCCTCAATTAGCAAAAGGCAAGCTCTGGAGCTTGGGCTATTCTGAATGCAATTATAGTGCCGATATTCGAAATGTAGATACAGTAGCAGAAAAGAGCGAAGACAATCATTGGGTCTTAAACGGCTCGAAGGTCTTTGTAAGCAATGCAGCGACAGAATTATCCATAGGCGCAACAGTAATTGCAGGCTCCGCCAATCGTCTCGATAAGAAAACAAAAAGACAAATCACCGAATACTCCCTCTTTTTAATTGAAAAAGGGGCGCCTGGTTATAGGGCAGCCCCTGTTAAAAATCGCTCAGCTTTGCGGGCATCAAATATTGCTACTATTGATTTGGACGAATGTAAAATTCCAGCTGAAAATTTACTCGGGCAAGAAGCTGAAGGCAATGCCTTGCTACAAAAATGCTTGGATAATGGTCGCTTAGCATATTCCGCTATTGGACTTGGTCTTGCTCAGGCTGCATTCGATTACGCATTGAAATTCGCAAACAATCATAAATACTCGGGTAAAACTGTTTCTACTAATCAGTCGATTGCTTTTAAATTAGCTGATATTCAAGTAGGCATTGAGCTTGCAAGGACATATCTTTATGACGCCTGCCGCTTAGTTGAAATTGGAGAAAACGTTTCTATGAGAAGCACTGTTGCAAGGCTTTATTGCTCTGAGTTAGCGCAATTAGCTGTAGAGCATTGCATTCATATAGTTGGTATTAATGGACTTATGAAAGATAGCAAGATAGAACGTTTTTATCGCAACCAAAGAGCTTTGCAAATTATAGAAGGGAGCTCTGATTTCAACCGCAGCTCAATTGCAAGTATGCTCGGCTGCTTTGACAAGTTAAACTTTGAAGTGAAAGAAAGCAAAAAAGTCTGAACAAGAATTGCTTGATTTTTTCAGATCTGCCACAATTCAAAGTGTGGCACATCTTTTTCTTATTTCAATTTCCCCTCCTTCCAAAATTGAATTTTGGAAGGAAATTTTCTTACCAAGTTAAACTTGGGAAGTAGAGGGAATTTTCATTTTATCCCGATAGGGATTATATTATTTTATCAGCCGCCTTTTATAATATAATCCCTATGGGATAAGCACAGTAGCGGGAAATTGACTTCTACAATAATTTTATCCCTACGGTATAAGCACGGTCAAGATTTTTCTTTTGCTACAATAATTTAATTCCTACGGAATACTTTTCATTCAAAATACCTTTTCCACCCCCTGCCCCCGCCAGCGGGGGACACCTTGTTCTTTTCCTCCAGACTTCTTTCTTCTGCTTTCTTTCTTCTGCTTTCTTTCTTCTGCTTTCTGTAAAAAGGGGAAGGGGGGATTTTTGACGCTGTCGCTCTATCTCCCTTATAAAGATTCGTTATTTATTTTTAAAGTAAGGATTATTCCAGCTAATAGAATCACTAAATTGCCGAGCCACATACTAATAAAGGGCTCAACAATCCCACGGTCGGCTAATTTTTCACCGCCAATCAAGCATGCCCAATAAAATATATAGAAAGCTAAGCTTATTGCGGCGCTAATGCCAAAATTCCCTTGCTTTGTTATCACTCCCAAGGGACAGCCAACAAGAGCAAATAGAAGACAGGCAAAAGGGATTGCATATTTTTTGTGAATTTCTACCTTGTATTGCTTAGCTCTTAAATCGAAGTCGCTAACTTGGAAAATATCCGAGCTAATAGAGGATTTTAAAAAAGTAATCCTGCGCTCAGCGTCTTTTAAGGAAGAAAGCTCACCGGTATCGCTTGGAAAATAAAGGACTTTTCCCTCGCTTCCTTCTGAATTTAGCTTGTGAATATTAAGCACAACGCTGCTGTCAGCAAAACCATCAGTTAAAAAACGCAGATGCTCGTTTAATCTATTCTTTATTCTATCTTTTGCCTCATTGGATTTTGCTCTTGCCTCGCTAACGATAAGCTGCATATCGCTGATTCTCATCTCGCGGTCGCCACGAGCAACAAGCGCATCGCTCGTTCTTTCAAAAGCAAAGCCGCTTGCGTCAACTTGGATTCGATAATCTGAATAATCAATTTTTTTATAATTGTTTAAATCTTTGAAAAAGAATTGGTGAATCTCCCCACTATGCAGCATAATTATCATTTTGGAATTATCTTGACTAAAATAAATTTTGCCGCTATCCGCTGATGCAATGCTATATTGCTCGGTTTTAGAATTATCGTAAATTGTAACAGCTTTCATCGTTGTTCTTGAGCTATCAAGCTCGCGAGCAAGTATGGTATAGCCCTCAATTTGAGAGCTAAACTGCCCCGCCTCCAAAGAGAATGTGGGTTTTGTTTTAGAGATGTCGGCATAAAGACCTTTTGCCTTGTGATTCGCATCGGGCAGAACTTCATCATTGAACCAAAACAAAAAAATAGATAGAAATGAGGAAAAAATAAGCACAGGTAACATCATTCTAATCAAAGATGCTCCGCTGCTTTTAATTATTGTAACTTCGTAATTTGACGACATCGCACCAAAAGACATAAGCGTGGAAAAAAGCACCCCCATCGGAACAGCAAGAACGAGCATCCAAGGTATGTTTAATAAGATTAATTGGAAAATAATCCAATTATCAATTCCTTTGCCAACAAGTTGGTCAACGTATTTTAAAACAAATTGAAATAAAAAGAGGAATAAAACAGTGAGCGTTCCAAAAAGAAATGGAGCTATATGGTTTTTTACTGTGTATCTTGAAATTAAAAACATTTTTTGTTTTTTTATTTAAAAAAATATTAATATATTTGAAATTCAGTAAATTAAAAAATAATATTTTTGGTTGAATAAAATGATTGGTTTAACAGTTTCTTCGATTATAATCATTATTTGCTCAATTCTTTTAATTGCAGTGGTGCTTTTGCAGCCCGGCAAAGGAGATTTGTCAGCAACTTTTGGCGGTATTAGTAGCCAAATGGGCTCAATGTTTGGTATGCAAAAAACTGCATATATTTT
>JAAYJM010000261.1 GCA_012522895.1 Ignavibacteria bacterium | reverse complement strand
GTTATAAACTGAATGAATAGAAAATTTTGCAAATTTTCAAAAAAAAGCTAAAGAGACTAAAGTTTTTTAAGTTCGTGCCGAAAATAATAATGGATAATTATATTTGAATTATTTGAATGTTTAACGTTGATAACATATCGAAACCAACTTTTCTGCCCGCTATAGAAAGCAATAGCAATAATTTCGAATATTTTAAGAAAAAAGATAGCGAGGAACAAAAGCAAATTCGCACAGATAATAAGGATATTTTTATCCCAAATGGCTTTCGGACAAGCGAGGAAACAGATTATAAAAAGCAAATAAACGGGTCAAGCAATAAATTTTCTGCAAACTTAAAAGTAAAAGAAAATGAAGAAAAGACAGATAAAAGTAAATTAAAGCAGATTAGCGCCAGTGGAAAAGAATTAACGGAAGAAGAAAAAAAATCAGTAGAAAAATTAAAAGAAATTGACAGAAAAGTAAGGGCGCACGAGCAAGCCCATAAAAGTGCCGGAGCAGGCTTGGTGCGTGGCTCTTCATTTACAGAGAAAACAGGTCCCGATGGAAAAAAATATGCTACCGCCGGGGAAGTTCAAATTGATATTTCCAAAGTCTCAAACAATCCTCAAGCCACTATTAGAAAAATGGAGCAAGTTATTAGAGCGGCACTTGCGCCTGCCGATCCTTCTATGCAAGATAGAATGGTCGCCGCCCGGGCTCGAGCAATAGCGAGCGAGGCAAGATCTGAGCTCTATTCTCAAAATAATGAAGACAGCAATTCTACGCAAAAAGCCAAAAATCCATTAGACGTTTATAAAAATAAGGGAACTAGCTCTCAGAAAGAATTAGGAAACATATTTGATTTTTCTGATGCTGGAGGAAATACTAGTTCTTTGAAAAATATTTTAAAGAGCCATAAAAGTTGAGTTTGCAAGGAAATTAATTCTATACCCCCCTCTCGTTTTCACCCCAAATTATTTTATGCAGTTGAATTTGCAGTCGCACCGGCAAACCGTCCTGCAAAATCCATGCGGCAAGCTCTTTTAAATCAATTTTTGAAAAGACTGGCGAAAAAAGTATTGCAAAAACTTTTTTTTCCAAATTGTATGTGTTAATCAAGTCTTTCGCCCAAAGGTAGTCCGCCCGATTTTCAATAACGAATTTCATCTCGTCTTTTTTTGTTAGGTAGCCAATATTCTTATAATCGTTATAGTTTGTCATGCTTGAACTTGGGCATTTAAAATCTACAATTTTTATTGCTCTTTCGTCTATTTTATTGATTGGCAAAGAGCCGTTTGTTTCAATTAAAACGGTATATTTTGCATTGCATAGCTCAGTGATTAAAAGATAAACGGATTCTTGTAAAAGCGGCTCTCCTCCTGTAATACAAACTAAATTTGTTTTATATTTTTTTATTCTGTCCAACAAATCAGAAATTCTTATTTTGCAAGGGAAACTCCCGCCATTACTCAAATCTTCAAATTGCTCAAAATCAATAATATTTTGCGCAAAGGCAGTATCGCACCAGCTGCACTTTAAATTGCATCCTTGCAAACGAATAAAAACAGTAGGCAAGCCGCTATGCGTTCCCTCGCCTTGAAGCGAATAAAATATTTCCGATATAGCTAAATCATTTTCCATTTTAAAACATAAAATTAAAACACATTAATCAATGAGTTCCATTTCAGCAATCGCTTCGATATGATAAGTATGAGGGAACATATCGAATGGAAGCACCTTTTTCAATCTGTATTTTTCACTTAAAAGCTCGCAATCTCGCGCTTGGCTGCTGGGATTGCAACTCACATAAACTAAACGCTTTGCAGCGACTTGAAGAATAAGTTCAATTAAACTTTTGTGCATACCCGCTCTTGGTGGGTCAATCGTTATTGTGCTTGGAATTTCATAATCCCTTAGCTTTTCAACAATGTTTTTTTTATGCAAATCCTCTTGAACGAAAATTGCATTATCAATTCCATTTAAAGCAGCGTTCTTTTTTGCATCAAAAATCGCATCTTCCGATAGCTCAAAGCCATATATTTTTTTTACTTTTTTTGACAAAGGGAGTGTGATTGTCCCGGTTCCGCAATATAGATCCCAAACTACTTGCTCTTGGTCTGGGTTTGCAAAATCAATTATTTTTGAAATAAAGCGATTTAATTCTTGCGAATTTGTTTGAAAAAAAGAAAAGGGAGAGATCTGATAGTTTATGCCAAGGATATTTTCACTAATTGTGCTATTTCCAAAAAGCAGCCTTTGTTCTTCAATCCGAACTGGATTATTCGTTGAGTTTATTACTTGAAGGAGCAAAGCCACATTTGGAAAATTTTTTTGAACTTCGCTTTTAACTTTCTCAATAAATTCTTTTTCTTCTTTGCTCGAAAGCTCGTTTGTTATTAGAATCAGCATAAACTTTTTTTCAGTGAAGGAGTGTCGGATTATTAAGCTTCGCAAAAAGCCCTTATGCTCTTTCTCGGACCAGGCACTGACTTCATATTTTCTTGCAATCTCCCTAAAATACTGCAAAATTTGATTTGCCTCAGCTTGCTGCAAATAGCAATAATCAATATCTATCACCTTGTCGTAGCGCTTTGGATAATGAAGACCCAAGGCAAAATCTTTTGGTTTTTTAAGCTCAATTTCTGATAATTCTTGAGGCATAATCCAACGGGAATTGGAAAAGGAAAAATCCATTTTATTGCGATAATGAAAATTTTCTTTTGAGCCGATTGGGTCATCTACTTTAAAATCAATAAAATTACCAATCCTTTGAAAGTTATCTTCAACTTGCTGCCTTTTCCATTCGAGCTGCTTGAGGTAATCCAAGTTTTGAAAAGTGCAGCCGCCACAAGTGCCGAAATATTCGCAGCGCGGCTCAACTCTAAACGGCGATGGAACAAGTATTTTCTGAACTATCGCTTCGGCATAACTCTTCTTTTTTCTCAAAACTTGCGCTATTACTTTATCTCCCGGAAGGGCATGCTTAACGAAGTAAACAAAATTACCTAAACGCGCAAGCCCAGCTCCTTGAAAGGCAAGCGAGCTAATTTCAAGCTCAACTATTTCGTTAAAATTTTTTTTCTTTCTCATAAACCAAATATACTGAAAAAACATAATTTTGTAATAGAAATTTTTACAAAAGGATATTTATGCCATTTATCGGGGAATTATCAGCGCTTTTAACAGCATTTTTTTGGTCAGTATCACCCTTCTTTTTTACAAACGTAATACTAAAAGTTGGCTCAATAAATTTAAACATATATAGATTAGCTCTCGCTGAGGCTTTGCTATTCTTAACAATTATTCTTTTTAATATTGATTACTCTATTTCGACCCAACAAATAGTTTTGCTTTCTTTAAGCGGAGTGATTGGGCTGGTCATTGGGGATAGCTTTCTTTTTGCATCTTACAAAAGGATGGGACCGCGGCTAACGGTTTTAATAATGTCGTTCAATCCAGCAGTAGCGGCTATTCTTGCCTTTTTCATACTCGGCGAGCTTTTAAGCTTTGTTAACATTATTGGTATGCTCACAACAATGTTAGGCATTGCGATCGTGGTTCAAGAGCGGGACACTGGAAATAGCAAGCTTTTTAAAGTTACGCGGAAAGGTGTTTTCTTTGCCGGAATGGCTGCTATTGGACAGGGCTTTGGACTTATTCCGGCGAAAATTGCTTTTGAACTTGGAGAAATAAATTCTTTCCTTGCTACCTTTGTTAGGATCGCTGCTGCAATTGCTTGTTTTATTCCATACTTTTTACTAAAAAAATCTTCAATAGCTACTTTGAAAAGCTCAATAAAAGATCGTAAAATTGTTGGTATGACTTTGCTCGGCTCGATTATTGGTCCTTATCTTGGGGTTACATTTAGCTTTATAGCAATAATGCACACTAAAATTGGAATCGCTTCTACTTTAATGGCAACAATGCCAATTATGATGCTTCCACTTTCATACTTAGTTTACAAAAAAAAGCATCTTTAAAATCAATTGTGGGCGCTTTTATCGCCGTTCTTGGTGTGTCGCTTTTAGTTTTTAAGTAAAATTTATAATCAAATAAAATTGCTTTGGCTCAAACGTAGACTCTGTTTTTATTTGCATTTAGTTTATAATTTGATTATTTTGTAAATCAATGATTTTTGCTTTTATAAAAGAAGTATATTTCAAAAAAATAAGGTAAAACTATGATTAAGTTTGGAACTGATGGCTGGCGAGGACTGATAGCTCGCGATTTTACTTATGAAAACTTGCAGAGCGTTGCCCTCGCAACAGCAAAATATGTGAAATCTATAAACAAAGAAAATCCAAGCGTAGTAATTGGATACGACACTCGCTTTCTCTCAAAAGAATTTGCCCAAGAGGTTGCGCAAGTGCTTGCTTGGCAAAATATTACTGTTCATTTGACAAATAGCTTTTGCTCAACCCCACAGCTCTCTTTTCAAGCAAAGCAAAAGATAGTAGATCTTGGCGTGGTGATTACCGCAAGCCATAACCCACCGCTTTATAATGGATTTAAGCTAAAAGCAAATTTTGGCGGTCCAGCTACACCCGAGCAAATTGCTTGCGTTGAAAAAGAACTAAAAAAGATTTTGCAAAGGCGCCCAAAATTCAATTTCAAGCCATTCGAGTTTTATCTTAACACAAATAGAATTAGATTCTTCGATGCAGAGCCTTCATACTTGCGGCACATAAAAAAGAAAATTGACATTGCTGCTATTTTAGATGCAAAGTTTAAAATTCTTTACGACCCGATGTATGGAGCTGGAATGAATTCTTTGAACTCTATCATTCCAAATATCGAACAAATTCACAGTGATTTCAACCCCTCTTTTGGTGATATTGACCATCCAGAGCCAATGCCACCGCAACTTGACACTCTGCAAAAAAAAGTAGTAGAGGGAAAATTCGACATTGGCATAGCAACAGACGGGGACGCCGACCGCCTTGGACTTATAGACAATGAAGGAAATTTCGTTGATTCCCACAAGATTTTCATTATTTTATTAAAATATATTTTTAACGAGAAAAAGAAAAGAGGGATAGTAGCAAAAACCGTTTCCCTTACTTCGATGGTAGATAAGTTTTGTGAAAAAAACAAGATTGAGCTTGAAGAAACTGCGGTTGGCTTTAAGCATATAGCAAAACTTATGAACGAAAAAAAGGTGATTATCGGAGGTGAGGAATCTGGTGGACTTGGCACTATTCTTCACATACCCGAGCGGGACGGAATGTTCAATGCCTTGCTCATTCTTGAAATAATGGCAAAGCAAGGAAAAACCTTGAAGCAGCTTAGCGATGAGCTTGACGAGGAATTTGGACCGCATCGCTTTTTAAGAAGGGACAAAAACGTAACCCAACAGCAAAAGAGCGCAATTCTTAATGCCTGTCAAAAAAATCCAACAAAGATTGGAAGATATGAGGTAAAAAGCACAAACCATAAAGACGGCTATAAATTCTTTGTAGACAATGGCTGGCTTTTAATTCGTCCATCTGGGACCGAGCCGCTAATCCGTTTTTACGCCGAAGCAGAGAATATAAACAAAGTAAACGAGCTATTAGACGAAGGAATGAAATTGAAGTAAATCCTTGATGGGAGGGGAGTAAGGCTTTCTTGTCTGAACCGTGATTTACTTGATTGAAGGATTTTTAGATTTTTCATAGATCTGCCACACTTTGAATTGTGGCAGATCTTTTTCTACTTCAAAAACCACATTAGCGGGTCTATACAAGTAAAATATCCAATTTCATCAGCGTATCTGCACGCGCGGTGATCGGAGTATTTGCTTTCTTTGTCTTTTTAAATTTACAAAAAAAGTTTAGTTACTTAACAATTCATTAAAAAAAAGTATTAAATATTTTCTTTTCATAGTCAACTCTTTTATTATGAATAAATATTTTAAAATAATAACAATTATTATAGCTAATGATTCAAAATTAAATTTGCTTTTTTCATAAAAACATCGTATATTTATATTTGTAATATAATTGATTTATTAATTTATCCCCCGCTTTTAAAGTGTCGAATCAAAAAAAACGGGGGATTTTTTTTCTTTAAAAAAATATTCCTTTTTCTTTATTTTTCCTCTTTTTTTGTTTAT
>JAAYJM010000260.1 GCA_012522895.1 Ignavibacteria bacterium | reverse complement strand
GCTGCTGTAGCTGACTTTGCGCCCCTTTCATTCTACCCCGGAAAAATTAAAAAATCAAAAGAAAATGAAAACTTTTCCATTCCCTTGAAAAGGACTGTTGATATTCTACACTCAGTCGGCAGGGAAAAGAAAGCTAATCAGATCCTTGTTGGCTTTGCTTTAGAAAGTAGCGATGAACTTGAAAATGCTTGGAAAAAACTTAAAAGAAAGAATTGCGACATAATCGTTCTTAACTCAGCAAATAAAGAAAATAGTGGCTTTCAAGGCGATTTGAATACGATTACTATTTTGAAAAAAAATGGAACGCAAAAGAGCTTTCCAACTTTTTCTAAAGAAAAGTGCGCCCAAATAATTTTTAAAGAGATACTCGCCGGGGATTTCTAAAAGTAAAGCAAGTTCATTCAAGATTAACGTTTGCATCGAGGCTAACAAGCAAAGTTTTATTCATACTTTCAATTTCAACAACAATTTTATTCTTCCCGGCTTGTTTGACTATCTTTCCTTTGTAACCAGTAAAAAGTCCAGATTTAATTAGAAGCTCAGTTCCTTCTTTCAGTGCGCCATCAAGAACCTCGATTTCTGAGTTGCTATCAAGAAATGATTTTATTAGCTCAATTTCTTCTTCTCTTAAATAAGCGGGCTGATTATTAAATTGGATGTATCGAGCGACACCATTGATTTTTAAGATTTCTGATATTTTATGCCTTTCGACTTTCACAAAAATATATGAAGAAAAAAGTGGAACCTCGACCATTTTTTTTCTATCCTTCCACTGCCTCAATACTTTTTGCAAAGGAAGATAAGCCTCGAAATTTTGCTTTAAAAGCTCAAGATATATCTTTTTTTCAAATCTGCTCCTTGTGTAAAAGGTATACCACTTTTTTTCTGTCATATCGTCTTTTCTGAACATTAAAAATGGAATATTAGGCTGGCATTTTACTTGCCGCCATCAGTTCCTTTTTTACAATCAAAACGCAAAACTACAATGAAAACTATTATAATAGCCTCGTTCCTTCATCATCTTCATTGGGTTCTGGTATTTGCTCTTCAATTGGGACTAATCCGTTAAGCTCCGCATTTTTAACTCCATTTTCTTCTGTAATGTCGTCTTCCTCGTGAGCCACTATTGTAATGTCGGCAATAATATCTTCTGGATCTAATCGAATAAGGCGAACACCTTGCGTATTTCTGCCGATTGTCCTGATATTTTGGACATGCTGGCGAATAAGAACACCTTTTTCAGTGATAACGACTAAATCTTCTGTGTCAAGAGCGGTGAGCATTCCTACTACTTTTCCGGTTTTTTCCGTAACGTTCATAGAAATCACGCCTTTCCCACCTCGGCGAGTGAGTCGAAAATCTTCATACCTTGTTCGCTTGCCATAGCCCATTTCTCCGACCACAAGCACTTGAGAATCCGGACGGCGAATCACAATCAAAGAAACCACGAAATCTTTTTTGGTCAACCTTATTCCTCTAACGCCAGCAGCAGTTCTTCCCATAGCTCGGACATCGCTTTCCCTAAATCTGCAAGCTATACCTTTTCGAGTTCCAAGAATAATATCGCAAGTGCCGTCAGAAATCTTAGCGGAAATCAATTTGTCTTCATCTTTTAAACCGAGTGCAATTATTCCATTGCTTCGAACATTTGCAAACCTTTTCAGCTCAGTTTTTTTGACAGTGCCATACTTTGTGGACATAAAAATAAAATAGTCTTCGTTAAACTCTTTAACCGGCAGATATGCGGTAACTTTTTCGTTTGCCTCTTTTTGTATGACGTTTGCAAGGGAGCGCCCTTTGGAGTTTCGGCTTCCCTCTGGCAGGTCATAAACCTTAACGCAATAGCATTTTCCTATATCAGTGAAAAACAGCAAATTATGATGGGTTGCGGCTTTGAAAATATGCTCAACAAAATCATCATCGTGAGTTGCGGCGCCGCTCGCGCCTCGCCCGCCTTTTCCTTGGCGGCGATAGTTAGAAACAGGAGTCCGCTTAATAAATCCTTTATGGGTAATTGTAACAATCACATCTTCATTTGCAATCATATCCTCGACAGTAAATTCGCGGGAATTGAAAACGATTTCAGTTCGCCGTTCATCAGAATATTTTTTTTGTAACTCCAAAAGCTCTTCTTTTATTATTTCCATTTGCAAACTTTTGCTTGCAAGTATGGCACGCAATCTTTCAATAGTTTTTAGAATTTCTTTATATTCTTGAAGAATTTTATCGCGCTCTAAACCGGTTAATCGTTGCAGACGCATTTCCAAAATTGCCTTTGCCTGTATTTCGCTAAGTCCAAATTTTTCTTGCAAATTAATAGATGCGATTTTTGGATCTGCTGATTCTTTAATTGTTTTAATGACCTCGTCAATATTTTTTAATGCAATTAAAAATCCTTCTAAAATGTGAGCTCTTTTTTCTGCTGCATTAAGCTCAAATTGGGAACGCCTTACAATTACTGTGTTTCTATGCTCAATAAAATGCTGAATGATTTGTGATAATGCGAGCACCTTTGGTCTTCCATCAACCAGAGCGAGCATTATAGCGCCAAATGTTACTTGCATTTGAGTATGTTTATAAAGATTATTCAATACTACGGAAGGATTGGCATCGCGTTTAAGCTCGATTACAACTCTAATTCCGTCTCTGTCGGATTCGTCTCGGACATCGCTTATATCTTCAAGTGTTTTTGCGCGAACGAGATCAGCAATTTTTTCTATCAATCCAGCTTTGTTCACTTGATAAGGAACTTCTGTAATTATTATTGCCGTCCTCTGCTTGCTGTTTTTGCCTTCTTCTATGGCTGCTTTAGCGCGCACAGAAATTTTTCCTCGCCCAGTAGTGTAGCACTCTTTAACGCCTTCATAACCGTAAATAATTCCTCCGGTAGGGAAATCTGGCGCCGGGATATGCTTCATCAGTTCTTCTGAGCTTAGCTCGGGATTGTCTATTTTGGCTATAATGCCATTTATTACTTCTTTTAAATTGTGTGGGGGGATGTTGGTTGCCATTCCGACTGCAATTCCGCTTGCGCCATTGAGAAGAAGCGCCGGAAGAACTGCTGGTAAAACAGTTGGCTCTTTTAAAGTATCGTCGAAGTTAGGGCGAAAATCAACTGTATCTTTTTCAATGTCTCTAAGCATTTCAAGAGCGATAGGGGCGAGCCGAGCTTCTGTATAACGCATTGCCGCTGCTGAATCTGCGTCAATAGAGCCAAAATTCCCTTGTCCATCGACAAGAGGGTATCGCAAGGACCAATCTTGAGCCATTCGCACCATAGCATCATAAACGGCAGTATCGCCGTGTGGGTGGTATTTACCCAACACATCACCAACTATGCGTGCTGATTTTTTGTAAGGACGGTTTGGAAGCATGCCCAGTTCGTGCATACCGAAAAGTATTCTCCTATGAACTGGCTTTAAACCATCACGAACATCTGGCAATGCTCTTGAAACTATGACTGACATTGAATAATCAAGATAAGAGCTTTTCATCTCATCTTCTAAAATTGTAGGTACTATTTGCTCTCTTAATAATGACATTGTGTCTATATTTTTGTTGATAAATACTACAAATTTACGCATTTTTCAGCTAATTTGCAATTATTTTGGAGCTTACTCAGGGTATTAACTCAGAAAATATAATGTTAAGTGGAATTTACT
>JAAYJM010000259.1 GCA_012522895.1 Ignavibacteria bacterium | reverse complement strand
GATTAGTAGTTATATAATTATAATATAATAAAATAATTTACGTCAATTTTTGGAATGGTTGTGAAAAAATATAATGTTATTATAAAACCTTTAGCTGAAAAAGATTAGAGAAATTTACCTAAAAATGATAGCGTAAATATTCTTAAGAAAATTATTAGTTTAGAGGATAGTTTTCGGGGAGATATTAAGAAATTGGCTAATTTTACATCGGAATATCGACTAAGAGTTGGTAATTATAGAATATTATTTGAATTAGAAAATAATAATATTGTAGTTTATAGAGTTTTACACAGAAAAGAATCATATTAGTAGGAGTTTAAAATGGAAATTAATGCCCAATTAATAAAGAAAGGAAGTTTAATAGATTATGTGGTTATTCCATATAAGGATTATTTAGAAATCAAAGAAAAAATCAGCGATTATGAGGATCTTCAAAAATTAAAACAAGCAAAGGCAGAAGACTATTTTAAAGAAGGAAAAACCGCTTCTTCATTATTGAATGAATTTGAAAACTGCTAAAATTATGCTCCGTTTGGTGCAGTTTTGAGCTCAACTGACGTGAATCACGCCAAATTCTTCGGAAAGGAAAAAGACAAAGAAAAGTGAAAAAAATTTGGTTTTTATTTTTTTTTTTATATATATGTAATAGTTCATTTATGCAAATTTTAAATAGGTCTTCATTTCCTACTTGGGAGAAATATTTGAAATTAGCAAAGTAGGTAAATGAACTAAATTTATTCTGAAAATGTTCTCAAAAAAATAATTTTTTTTAATTAATTTGGAGCTTAGTCATTAAGTTAAATAATTTATTTATCTTGACAATAATATCTTTTATAATTATTAGTTGTAATGAAGACAACAATCAAATTGCAACTAAATACAATCAAAAAGGTGATAAGATTCAATCTGTTGCGAATCGACTTGAATGGGTTGGAGTAGCTCATAATGATGCATTGGAATATGTTATTAATAATTTTAGCTATGGACTTCCTTCTCAATGGCCTGATTATGACTTGATAGATTATATTAGTAATAGTGCTGACGATTTCATAAGTGGATATTTCCCAGATTCATTAATAAGCAGCTGTGGTGATTTAACTGATACTACCACTATGAATTTGTTAATAGGTATAAATAATATAAATAAAACTATTTATAATTATAGGTATCAAATATCTAATTCAAATGTTTTAACACAAAGAGATGTGATATATTCAATTAAAGTACTTGACCTTGTAGAAGATTTAATTGATAGTTCAAATGTTCTAAGTTATAATGATATTATGAATAGAATAAATGATGTAGAAGATGAAATATTACCAATAAACTGGAATAATGAAGAAAACCTCGCTTTATTTAGTATAGCACTTTTTAAAAATTCAATCATATTTCATTCTGCTAATTATTCTTCTGCTTTAAATAAGAAATCTAATAATAATAGTATTCAAGGTATGTCCTCTACTGAAATTGTAGTATGTGGTTCTATTGATTTTGTTGCGGGTGCAGCTACAACTTTGTCTTGCGCTGGTGCAAGTGGCGGTATGGCTGCAGTGCCTGCTTTAGTAGCTGGTGTTAAAGTAGGTTCAAAAGCTTCTGGTATAGCTAATGTAATTGGTAGAATTTTTAATTGGTGGTAACAAAAAGGATTAAAATGAAAAAACATATTTTTCTTGAAATTATTTCTGTTGTAATTCCAATTATTTTTCTAATTATCTTATTTTTTGATTTTAATATAGATAATAATAG
>JAAYJM010000258.1 GCA_012522895.1 Ignavibacteria bacterium | reverse complement strand
CTTAGCTGCGCCTACGAGACTGCCTTTAAAGTTTAAATTTACTGAGGAAAGCTCTTCATCTGGAGTAGGGCTAAATAACTCTTTAATTTTTTCTAATTCAGCAAATGCAACATAAGGGACCTGAAGCTTAATATGTTTATTTATCATTTTATTTAAAATTGCCGCAGATCGTCCAACGCCAATATTTATTGTTTCTCTGATAAGATCGATTTGGTTTTCTGATAAATTCATAAAAGCCTCTAAATTTTTTTAATATTTTTTTTAATCGCATCTTTTACAGTTTTAATTAGCAATTCTTTTTTAGGTGGTTTATTTAAAAATCCGCAAGCACCTAAAGCTTCAACTCGCTTTTTGGTTGTTTCCTGAATATCGGCAGAAATAACAACAGAAGGTATCTTTAACGAGTTCTTTTGTATGAATTCAAGCACTTGAAAACCATCGAGTTCTGGCATTAGCAAGTCGAGTAAAAGACAATCAACCTGAATATCTGATATTATTTCTAAGGCTTCTTTTCCACTTTTTCCAAAAATGATAAGGTAGCCTTCCTCACTCAATAGCTTTGACAATGCGCTCCGAGAAATAATAGAATCGTCAACTATTAATATTGTTGGATTTAAAGCAGCTTCATCCATACTTAAACTTTCGATTTATTTTACAATGACGGTTAATCAAATTTAGTGATTTTAATTTATTATTTCTAATCATTAATTTTATTTACAAAAATTTTTTTGTAATTGATCAGTCAAAAATACAAAAATAACACTAATCGTAGAATAAGGGCTAAATCTTTTAAGTAACTTTCTTATTTATTTGAAAATACTAATTTTCGTAAAACTTTTATGATATTCTAAATTCTGAAAATTAGACTCAATATTATTAAACTTGTGGAATATCCCGCTGGGCGCCTTGCCGCGTTCACTGTTACTAAATAGCAAAACTCAAACGATGGACTTGAAGTCATCGCTTGAGGTGGAGTCCATCTAAAAAATCTTTTAATAAAGTAAATCAAGGTTCAGACAATATAGACTAACCCCCGCTGGCGGGGGTAGGGGGTGGAACTTTATACATTATAATTACTTAGCACTTTTTATCTGCTTCCCAAGTTCAACTTGGGAAGATAATTTTCTTCCAAAATTCAATTTTGGAAGGAGCTCAAAACATTAGATCTGCCACACTTTTGAAGTGTGGCAGATCTGAAAAATCAAGCAATCCTTCAATCAAGAAAATCACGGTTCAGATACTCTGGATTCCTCGCTCCGTTCAGAATGACGCTGCCATTCTTTCTCCCCCTTTGCAAAAGGGGGTCGGGGGGGTTTTCTTCTCTGGATTCTTCACTCCGTTCAGAATGACGCTGCCATTCTTTCTCCCCCTTTGAAAAAAAGGGCTGGGAGGATTTTTCCGGACGGCAGTTTAGAATTCAATACCACCGGAATAAAAGGAATCTTCGCCAAGCATGTCTTCGATGCGGAGAAGCTGATTGTATTTTGCAACTCTATCGGTTCTGCTCGGGGCGCCTGTTTTTATCTGTCCAGCGTTTGTAGCGACTGCTATGTCTGCTATTGTAGTGTCTTCAGTTTCACCTGAGCGGTGTGAAATCACGGTCTTATAGCCATTTCTGTGGGCAAGGTGAATGGTTTCCAAAGTTTCAGTCAAAGTGCCGATTTGGTTTACTTTGATTAATATTGCATTTGCAATTTTTTCCTTGATACCTCTTGAAAGGTATTCCGGATTTGTAACGAAAAGGTCATCGCCTACTAACTGAATTTTCTTGCCAAGTGCTGTCGTAAGCTTAGCCCAGCCTTCCCAATCGTTTTCGTCAAGTCCGTCTTCTATTGAAACAAGCGGGTATTTATTGCATAAATCGACATACCAATTCACCATTTCATCAGTAGATAAAAGCTTGCCAGTGGATTTGAACATTTTATATTTTCCATTTTCAAACATTTCGCTTGCTGCCACATCGACCGATAGCACAACGTCTTCTTTGGGTTTATAGCCAGCTTTTTCAATAGCTTCTAAAATGACATCGAAAGCTTCTTCATTCGATTTGAGCAAGGGAGCAAAACCACCTTCGTCTCCAACTGAGGTGTTGTAGCCTTTGCTTTTCAATACTTTTCTCAATGTATGAAAAATTTCTGTTCCCATTCTAAGTGCTTCTTTGAAGGAAGGAGCGTTTTTTGGGATAATCATAAATTCTTGTATATCAACGGTGTTATCGGCATGCTTTCCGCCATTTAAAATATTCAGCATCGGGGCGGGTAAAAATTTCGAATGAACTCCGCCAATGTATCTATATAGTGGCAAGCCATGGAATTCTGCTGCTGCTTTGGCGCAAGCAAGAGACGCACCAAGAATAGCATTAGCGCCGAGTTTAGATTTATTTTTTGTTCCGTCAAGCTCAATTAAAATGGAGTCAATTTGCATTTGCTCAGAAGCATCTATTCCTTCGAGTGCATCTGCTATAGCTGTATTTACATTTTCAACAGCGGTTTCGCAACCTTTTCCAAGATAGCGTGAATTATCGCCATCGCGCAATTCTGTTGCTTCGTGCTCTCCGGTGCTGGCGCCAGAAGGAATTGCTGCTGTGCCAAAGGAGCCGTCTTCTAACACAACTTCAACTTCCACAGTTGGGTTTCCTCTTGAGTCGAGAATCTCGCGTCCATATACATCAATTATTAAAGAACTCATATTTTTTCCTTTCATTAAATAGTAATTAAAAATTAAATAATACCTTGCAAGCGTGCTTGAATTTGTGCTTTCGGAACTGCGCCGATAATATTATCGACAAGCTCTCCATCTTTAAAAATAAAAATTGATGGTATAGAACGAATTCCATACTCCAAAGCAACTTTTTGATTGTTATCTATGTCAAGCTTGCAAACTTTAAGTTTGCCCGCGTGCTCTTTTGCTAATTCTTCAACTATTGGGGCTATCATTCTGCAAGGTCCGCACCAGGTAGCCCAAAAATCCACCAACACAGGGATTGGGGATTTAAGCACCTCGTCCTCGAAGCTATCGTCTGTTAAATGCAAAGGTTCTGCCATTTATTTTTCCTTTTTTTGTAAAAATGTTAATTTATTTTCTACAAAAATATGAATAAAATTGCAATTTTTCTTAAATATTTTCAATTATCATTGCAACTGCCTCTCCTCCTCCAATGCACAAGCTGGCAAGTCCATATCTTTTATTCTCTCGCTTTAATGCGTAAATTAAAGTAATAAGGATTCTCGCGCCGGAAGCACCAATGGGATGCCCTAATGACAGGGCACCTCCCGCGATATTCATCTTTTCCATTGGAATAGCAATCTCTTTTTGTATTGCCAAAGGCACAACAGAAAATGCCTCGTTAATTTCAAATAAATCAATTTTATTGATGCTCATTTCTGCTTTTTCTAATACTTTTTTTATTGCTCCAACTGGGGCGATGCTAAACCATTCGGGAGCTTGGGAAAATGAACTATATGCAATAATTCGAGCAAGGGGCTTTTTACCCAATTCCTTTGCTTTTTCTTCTGAGCAAAGAACGATCGCAGCAGCGCCATCGTTTATTGAGGAAGCGTTTGCAGCTGTTATTGTTCCATCTTGTTTAAAAACTGGCTTTAAACTTGGAAATTTGCTAAAATTTGCCTTTTCTGGCTCCTCATCTTTTTCTACAATAATTTTTCCTTTTTTTGTTTCATAAATTATTGGAAAAATTTCATCGTTGAAAAAACCTTTATTCTGCGCTTCTATTGCGCGTTTATAGCTTTGAATTGCGTAATCGTCTTGTTCCTGCCGCGAAATTGAATACTTAGATGCACAAAGCTCGGCAGCCTCGCCCATGTGTATATCATTATAAACGTCCCAAAGTCCATCGGAAATCATTGAGTCTATAAGGTTTGTATTCCCCATTTTCAAGCCATTTCTTGCTTTAAAAAGCAAATAAGGAGCCGAAGACATTGATTCTTGACCACCAGCAACAACGATTTCAGAATCTTTACACTTGATTGACTGATCAGCAAGCATAAGTGCTTTAAGTCCGCTTCCACACACTTTGTTAATTGTAAGGCAGGGGACTGAGCTGGGCAAGCCCGCATAAATAGCAGCCTGACGCCCTGGCGCCTGTCCCGCTCCAGCTGTTAAAACCTGTCCGATAATGACTTCTGAAACCTCTTCTTTGCTTATGCTTGCCCTTCTAATAGCTTCTGCGATTACTTTTGAGCCAAGCTGAGGAGCAGAAAAATTGGATAAGCTTCCAAGAAATGAACCGATTGGAGTTCTTGCCGCCGAAAGAATTACTGATCTCATTTTTTCCTTCAATAGTTTAAAGTCTTATAAATTAATAATTTTATTTCGTTGAAAAAAATGAAAAATGATAGAATATAGAGTTTTTTTATTAATTTTGTATACGATATGATTGAAATTTTTTTATATAAAAAATTAAAGGAAAAATAATGGCAAAAAAACAAAAACCTTGGGCAGAGCCATATAAAATAAAAATGGTTGAGCCTCTTAAAGTAACAAATTCAGAATACAGATTAGAAAAGATGAAAGAAGCAGGATGGAACACATTCCTATTGCACTCTGAAGATGTTTATATTGATTTGCTTACTGATAGCGGAACAAACGCGATGAGCGATTATCAATGGGCTGGAATGATGCTCGGAGACGAAGCTTACGCAGGCAGCAAAAATTACTATTATCTCGAAGCAAATGTTCAAAAGTATTATGGTTATAAATATTTAGTTCCTACTCACCAAGGACGTGGCGCTGAAAATATGCTCTCAAAAGCATTGATTAAGCCAGGCGATTTCGTCCCAGGTAATATGTTTTTCACCACTACACGCCAACATCAAGAAATTGCTGGTGGCACTTTTGTAGATGTCATTATCGACGAAGCTCACGAAGCAAAAGGAACTCATCCTTTTAAAGGCAACGTAGATTTACAAAAATTTGAAAATTTGATTAACAAAGTGGGTGCTGATAAAATTGCCTACATCACTATTGGCGCTCCCGTGAATATGGCTGGCGGCCAGCCTGTTTCTATGGAAAATATGAAGCAAGTCCACGCACTTGCACACAAGCACGGCATCAAAGTTGTTTTAGACGCAACTCGCAATATTGAAAATGCTTACTTTATTCAGCAGCGTGAGCCGGGCTATCAAAATAAAAGCTTAGCTGAAATCCACAAAGAATTCTGCTCTTATTCAGACGCCGCAACTATGAGCGGCAAAAAAGATTTGCTTGTAAATATCGGTGGCTTCGTTGCTTGTAACGATTTTGAGGTATTTGAAGAATTAAGAAATATGGTCGTAGTTTATGAGGGTCTTCATACTTATGGCGGACTTGCTGGACGCGATATGGAAGCTATGTCCCGCGGTTTAGAAGAAGCTATTCAAGACGATTATATGGCATCAAGAATTAAGCAAGTTGAATACTTTGGTAATTTACTTTTAGATGCTGGCATTCCTATCGTTGAGCCAATTGGTGGGCATGGAGTTTTCTTAGATGCAAAGCGTTTTTATCCGCATATACCGCAAACAGAGTATCCAGCTCAAGCACTTGCAGCTCATCTCTACATTGATTCCGGCATTCGTGCTATGGAGCGCGGCGCCGTCTCCGCAGGACGAAACAAAGAAACGGGCGAAAATAATATGCCTAATTTGGAATTAGTTCGCTTAACAGTGCCAAGAAGAGTGTACACGCAATCTCATTTCGATTTTGCTGCTTATAGCATTGTCGAGCTTTTTGAAAAGCGCGAGCAAGCAAAAGGCTTGAAGATGGTTTATGAGCCAAAATATTTGCGCTTCTTCCAAGCAAGATTTGAATCCTTATAAGGATTATAAATAATAGAATTGAAAAATGTCGCCCTTCCATCACTTTAGATGAGAAGGGCGTTTTTTTTGAAAATACAATTAAATATCTAAGATGTCATTCCGAGCGCAGCGAGGAATCCAGAGAAGCTGTCGATTATCGGTCATTGAGCGCAGTCGAAATGACCATTGTTCTATTCCAAGCGACAGTGAAGAATCCAGAAAATCCCCTCGTCCCCCTTTTTCAAAGGGGGAGACTTTTTAAGAGAGAAACACAGAACAGTCCTGTGTCCCCCGCTGGCGGGGGGCAGGGGGTGGAAAATTTATTGTGTTTGTCTGAACCTTGATTATCTTGATTGAAGAATTGCTTGATTTTTCAGATGGACTCCACCTTTGAGCTGGAGTCCATCTTTCCTTTTCTACAATAATTTAATCCCTACGGAATATTTTTCATTCAAAGAATAATTAACAATTAATAATTCACAATTAAACTTCCTGCGGAACATTCTTCCTTATTTCATTTAAAATAAGCTCTGGAAAATTGGTTGCTATTGCGTTGACGTGAAATTTTTTTATGTATTTAAGCTCTTCTATTGTGTCAATGGGATAGCAGCCAAGGATAATATCATTTTTTTGAGCATCATCAGAAATATCTTGATTGATTTCTAAAATTGAGCAAAAGAAAGCATCGCAATCAAGCTCTTTTACTATTTCTGAAGGTAGCCTTTTATCGTTATAATGCTTTAAAGCCGCAGTAATTAAGTTTTTATCAATCTCTTTGATTTTTTTTAACAACTCAAATCTAAATGAAGTAAATATAGTATAATTCTTATAGTTATGCTTTTTTACTACGTTTAAAATATGAACAAAATCATTGACCTTGAAGCCAGAATTTGCCTTAACCTCCAAAAGTATGTATGCTTTTTCCTTAATCAATTCAATTACGTTATCAAGAAGCGGGATGCTTTCACCAGTAAAACTTTTGTGGAACTTTGAGCCAACTTCTAATTTTTTTAAATCTTCTAAGCGCAGCTCGCTAATATGATTTTTTGAACTGGGCAAAACAAAATCGTGAAAAACGACTGGGTGCTTATCTTTGCTTAATTGGACGTCAATTTCTATAAACTCCGCTCCAACCCTAATAGCTTCTTCGATAGAAGCAATTGTGTTTTCTGGAGCTGTCCCAGAAGAGCCTCTATGGGCGGCGACTAATAGTTCATTTTTAAGTGTATATTCTTTTAATGGGAACATTTTAATTTTTTATAAATAAATTGTTTTTTCATTCTATTGCTCTAATGCTGTGATTCCGGGCAGTTTTTTACCTTCAAGAAACTCAAGAGCAGCTCCACCGCCAGTAGAAATATGTTTAATTTTTTCCTTTAAATTCATTTTGATAACTGCGGCAGCAGAATCGCCACCACCGATGATAGTTGTAGCTCCTTGATTGGTCGCCTGCGCCATTGCTTGAGCAATTTCTCGCGTGCCGTTTGCAAAATTATCCATTTCTGAAACTCCAAGCGGTCCATTCCAAAAAATAGTTTTTGATTGCAAGATTTCATTAATAAATATCTTTCGAGTTTCCTCGCCAATATCCAATCCCATCCAGCCTGGCTCAATCTCATTGCTTTTTATAGTTTTATAATTCGCATTATTAGAAAAACTATCCGCTACTATGATGTCCAAAGGAAGTAGCATTTTCAAATTATTTTTCTTTGCTTCTTCTAAAAGCTCTTTTGCAAGCTCAATTTTATCTTCTTCTACAATCGAGTTACCGATTTCATAACCCATTGCTTTATAAAAAGTATAAGACATACCGCCCCCAAGAAGAATGGTATCGCACTTTGTCATCAAGTTTTTAATAACGTCAATTTTTCCAGAAACCTTTGCTCCGCCTATAATAGCAATAAAAGGAGGCACTGGGTCGCTTATAGCTTTTCCAAGGTATTCAATTTCATTTAACAGCAGTTTTCCTGCATATTTTTCTTTAAAAAATTTTGCTATCTCGAAAGTGCTTGCATGGGCGCGGTGAGCTGTTCCAAATGCGTCATTTACATAAACATCTGCTAATGAGGCAAGCTGCTTGGCAAATTCACTATCGTTCTTTTCTTCTTCTTCGTGAAAGCGAAGATTTTCAAGCAGAACAATGTCTCCAACTTCTGCTATTCTAACGGCATCAGCTGCAGCCTTGCCAATGCAATCTTTCGCGAAATGGACTTTAAAACCGTATTTTTTGCGAAGTATGCCTGCAACTGGACGAAGGGAAAAATTTGGATTCGGCTTGCCCTTGGGCCTTCCTAAATGAGACATAACAATCGGAATGCCGCCATCATCAATTATTTTGTCAATAGTCGGCAAAGACTCACGAATACGATTGTCATCAGTAACTTCTAAATCTTGATTTAAAGGAACGTTGAAATCTACTCTCACGAGGACTTTCTTTCCCTTAAAAACGGTATCATATATTGACTTTATCATATAATTGAATTTATTATTAGACATAATTTTACTAATATAAAAATTTTTTTCCAATTCAGAATAATAATATTTTTTATTTTAAAATAAATATATGCCAAAATTCGATTTAATGGCACATATTTTGATAAATTTGTATTTGTAATGATGAGTATAATACATTGAATATACTGGAAAATTTATGATAACAAACGATGATTATGCAATTATTGGAATTGATGGTGGGGGGACCAAAACAAGAGGAATCCTTTATAAAAGTGACAAAATTATTGCGGAGTCGAATGCTGGCACCACACGGATCGGAGCTGTGGGAGTAGGAGAATCTTGCGAGAGACTATTAAACGTAATAACAGATTTATGCGTTCAAGCAAATTTAGATAGTTCTGAAATAGATGCAGTCGTGGTGGGTTTGGCTGGTGTTTGGTTAGAGGAAGAAAAGAAAAGATCAACTCAGCTTATAAAAACACTTGCACGCACTCAAAAAATGCACTTAAACGACCTTATCGTTACAAGCGATGCTGAGCTGGCACTTGAAGGGGCATTCGGCGGCGATCAAGGGATTGTTCTTATTGTAGGCACCGGCTCAATTGCAATCGGTAAAGTTGGAAAAGATAAACTTATAAGATGTGGCGGCTGGGGCATTGAGCTTGATGACGAGGGTAGCGGCGCTTGGATTGGACGTGAAGGGCTAACCGCTATAGTTCGGGCATTAGACGGCAGAGGCAAGGAAACTAAATTGACAGAAAAATTTGCCGAGCTTTATCCTTCAAGCATTAACTTGAAAGAACCGCGAACAATCGTAAAAGCTTATTCCGACAGGGTTTTTGAATATTATATGCTTTCACCATTGGTGATGAGCTGTGCAGAAGAAGGCGATCCTGTTTGCTTAGAAATAATTCAAAGATCAGCCTTTCATTTAATGGAACTTCTTGAAACATTGCAAAAAAAATATAAAACGCAGCAAGTTAAAGTTGCTTTGCTCGGTGGAATTATTGACGCAAGCACATTGCTCGCAAAAATGCTCGAGGACAACATAGCAACGCATCAAAAACTTAAACGAATTGACGCAAAAGGAAGCGCCTTAAACGGAGCCATTGCGATTGGAAAGCGACTTATTTCAGAAATGGAGTAAATATATTAGAACTGTGATTAAAAGATTTCTTGATTGGGAATCGGGAGGCGGGAATTAGGAAAAAGAATTTCCCCTCTCCTTGATAAGAGGGGAGTCCTAAAACACAGGACTGTTCTGTGTCCCCCGCTGGCGTGGCAGGGGGTGGATATTGTATTGGGTCATTCCGAGCGTAGTGAAGAATCCAGAGAAGTTGTCAGCTATCGGTCATTGAGCGTAGTCGAAATGAACTTAGTGAAAAATCCAGAGAGCGTTTCAATTCCGCGATCACTCTGGATTCTTCGCTGCGCTCAGAATGACAGTGTCATTCTATCTCCCCCTTTGAAAAAACTATCTCAGCACTTTCAAGCTGTCTAATTCTTCGATTGTAACGGTTGGGGGCATTATGTTTTTGCGGATTTTTGTAATCACAAATTGTGCTGTTTTTTCTGCTTGTTCTTTGCTGTGGAAACCTTTATTGCCGGGCATTCCTGGAATGTTTGGCTGATGTATTGCAGCACTACCGTCAATAATAATATCGTAACCAAAAGTTCCACCCTCAGAATCGAAAATCTTGAATTCAATTTTTGAGTTAATATATGGATTGGCTATTTGCTCATCATTCTTTTTCAATTTCGCATCTTTGCTTGCTTCTGTTTTTTTAATCGGACTTTCCGCATTGCTAAGAGGCTGCTTTGCTTCATTCTCCAAATTTTCTTTTTCAATATAGATAGTGTCAGTTTTGCTGATAAGAGCAGGCTCATCTTTTTCGTTAGAGCAAGCAAGAATTAAGAAACACAAGAAAATATGAACTAAATATTTCATAATCAATCAGATATTTTAAAACAAAGTAAAAGCAATTATGAAAACAAAAATAACGATTTTGAGCAAATAATCAATAAATTAGTTTGTTTTTTTCTGTAATAAATTAATTCCTGCAAGGGATAAATGAAAATTTTAGAAAAGTTAGATGGGATCCACTTTCCTAAGTTAAGCCCATCTACTGTCAAAAAAAAATTTACTGAAAAAAAAATATTATTTGGAAAATTCAAAAAATTTTTGTAACTAGAAATGTAGTTTTCCACCAATTAATAAAAAGGGATATTTTTATGAGCAAAAAGTCTCTAAAAACTGGCAATATTCTTTTGTAGAAGTGGGAAACTTCCTGAAATGCCAAGTGCAAATGAAGTCAGCAGCCAAGGCATCGAAATTGGCGATATGCAGGCACGTATGCTCAAGAAAATTGAAGAGCTTACGCTGTATGTTATTGAAT
>JAAYJM010000257.1 GCA_012522895.1 Ignavibacteria bacterium | reverse complement strand
GATTTGCAACAGAAACGCTTGTCCCACATCCGCAAAAGAAATCAGCAACTAAATCACCTTCATTCGAGCTTGCACCAATTATTCTTTCAAGCAGTGCTTCGGGTTTTTGCGTGGGGTAGCCGAGGCGTTCTTTTGCTTGCGAGTGAATATATTGTATTTCCCATACATCACTTGCTTCAGTCAATTTAGTATCACGATATACAATATTATCGTATTTTTTCAAATCAATTTTTCCAGCTTTTACTAATTCGTCAACTTTTTCTTTATCATAAATTAAAAGCTGTAGTGCTTTTCCGCTTTTTGATTTGACTTTATTAACATTATAGCCTCGCTCAATCACTGCTTGCTGGCTTTTTGTTGGCTCAACTTCAACTTTGTTGAATATAATATCATTTGACTTTGAGTAAAACAAAATAATATCATGCATTTGCTTAAATTTCTTCGATACATTTGTCCATCTTCGGTAATACCAAACAACTTCATTTCTAAAGCAATTCCTACCGAAAACCAAATCGCATACTATTTTCAAGTAATGACTCATAGTGGGGTCGCAATGCAAATAGAATGAGCCCGTTTCTTTCAGCAACTTGTGCATATAATGCAAGCGGTGAGCGATTGTCGTTAAATATGCAACAGTAGATTTTGATATGTCAATTTTATCAAGATTTTTCAAGAAATGATACAAATTTATATTTAAATCTGCGATTTCACGCAGTCCGTCTTTATAACTGACATTGCTCCAAGTGTCTGCAAATGCTTCACGTTGTGCCTTAACGTCTTTCATATCAATATCTTCAAAAAGAATGTTGTAATTCCTTTTTGAATTGAAAGGAGGGTCGATGTAGATTAAATCAACAAGCCCAGCTGGGTGCTTTTCATTAAGCTCCTTTAAAACATCAAGGCAATCTCCAAAGTATAATTGTTTCATAGTTTAATTTTTTCTGAGATCTATCAGCAGTTTTTTATATTCAGAATTTTTTGCTCCTATCAGCCAACGCTTCCTTCAAGCGTTACAGCGAGTAATTTTTGAGCTTCCACTGCAAATTCCATTGGTAATTGATTTAGCACTTCACGACTAAAGCCATTCACTATTAATGCTATTGCATCTTCGGTGGAAATCCCACGCTGATTGCAGTAAAAAATAATATCGTCAGAAATTTTTGATGTAGTTGCTTCGTGCTCAACGGTAGAATTTTTATTTTTTATTTCAATGTATGGAAACGTGTGCGCTCCGCATTTGCTACCAAGTAAAAGAGAATCACATTGTGAATAGTTTCGCGAGTCTTCAGCATTTTTATTCACATGCACCAGCCCGCGATAACTATTCTGACTTTTGCCAGCTGAAATTCCCTTTGAAACTATGCGGCTTTTTGTGTTTTTCCCGATATGAATCATTTTTGTTCCAGTATCGGCTTGCTGATAATTATTTGTAACGGCAACCGAGTAAAATTCAGCAATAGAGTTATCACCTTTCAAGATACTTGAAGGATATTTCCAAGTAATTGCCGAACCTGTTTCAACTTGCGCCCATGAGACTTTAGAATTTTCACCATTGCACAATGCTCTTTTCGTAACAAAGTTATATATTCCACCCTTTCCTTCTTTGTTGCCCGGATACCAATTTTGGACAGTCGAATACTTTATTTCTGCATTTTTCATTGCAATGAGTTCGACTACCGCAGCGTGGAGCTGGTTTTCATCACGAATTGGGGCAGTGCAGCCTTCAAGATAACTAACATAGCTTCCCTCGTCTGCAACAATCAAAGTTCGTTCAAATTGACCTGTTGACTGTGCATTTATTCTAAAATACGTGGAAAGTTCCATCGGACAGCGGGTGTTTGGTGGTATATAACAAAACGAGCCATCGCTGAAAACCGCTGAATTTAACGCAGCGTAGTAATTGTCAGTATAAGGAACGACCATCCCTAAATACTTTTCAACTAAATCTGGATGCTCGCGAATAGCTTCGCTCATCGAACAAAATATAATCCCAAGCTCGTTCAGTTTTCCTTTAAAAGTAGTTGCAACGCTAACGCTGTCCATAACCGCATCAACTGCCACCCCAGCCAAAAGTTCCCGCTCTTGCAAAGGAATTCCAAGCTTTTCAAAAGTTTCTAAAATCTCGGGATCAACCTCATCTAAGCTCTTTGGTGCTTCTTTATGCAACTTCGGTGCTGCGTAATAGTAAATATCCTGAAAATCAATTGGTGGAAAATCTAAATTTGCCCAGCGCGGCTCTTTCATTTTTAGCCAATAATTATATGCCTTCAATCTCCATTCAAGCATAAAGGGAGGCTCGTTCTTTTTCCTTGATATATAATGAATTATGTCCTCACGTAAACCTTTTGGGGCATATTCTATTTCAATATCGGTTGAAAAACCATACTTATAATCATCGCTTGTTACTTGCTCAATTATATTTACATCTTTCGCCATAAGTTTATTTCCTTTAATCTTTCATTGATTTTTCTATTGAATAATCTTTTAAAACCTTTTCTACTTCATTTTTAATTTTAAAAACTGTCTTTTGTAAATTGCATCTTCCAGAACGCTTGCAAATCGTGCCGTTTATAATATCTATACAATTTGGTTGCAAAGAGTTAGGGTCAAATATTTCCATAATATCGGTGATTAAAATATCTTTTGCCTCCTTGACTAATTTATACCCTCCCTTTACTCCTTGTCTCGATTCAACTATATCGCTTTTAATAAGTTGCTGCAATATTTTTGAAGTAAATTGAAATGGTATTTCCAGCTCCTCAGATATTTCTCTCACGCTTACCAATCTATTAGAATTTTTGGCAATGTATTGCAATGAGAGTATTGCATACTCAGTTTGTTTGGTAAATCTAAACAATTTAAAACTCCTTTTTATCCTAATTTAAGACGCAATATATATGCGATTATTTTAATCGTATTTTATTGCTTTTCAATCGGAGTTTCTATAGAAATTCTTACTGTTCTGCAATAGAACCTGCCTTCCGGCAAGCTGTTGTCAAAAAGCAATTCTCTTTTTCCAAGGCCGTAAGTTTCAGCATTTTCAAAATCTAATAATTTTGCAACAGATTTTGCGCGATTTGTAGAAATCCTATCGTTTATTTCTTCATCGCCAATTTTGTCAGTATAGCCAATTATGCTTATTGTTGAATTAGGGCTAACGCGCTTTTTTACAAAGTCAATAACTTTTTTATGAGCGGAGCTAAGTGTAAATTTTCCGTAATCAAATAGTATTAAGCTATAATACTCAAATTCCTTGTCTGCTGAGCCTTCAATTCGTTTTTTATCAATAGTAATATGCTCAATCGGGATAATATTCTCTTGTGTTGAATGAACTGAGCCAAGGGCATCTTTAACGTATAGTCTATATTTTAAAGCACTTATAAATAGCTTTGTATTTTCTGTTTCATTGCTAAGCTCCCAAAGGATCTCCTCGGGAGGCATTCCTTCTCCTTGAAAGCTTTTTATGATTGTATTATCGTGCAAAATATCTAAATCCCACTTTTTTATTTCAAATTCCGATTTTACATCATTAATAAACTTGAAATTAGCACTGCTTAGTATTCGGGTCGTGTCCTGTGAGAAAACCGGCTCGAATATTGAATTATCATTAGAACTGATTTCAACTCTTCTGTTCTCCTCCTCGCCTTCTGCGATATCGCTCCTTGATGCTTCTTGTGGCAGATTGCGTGCTAATATTTTTATTCTCGATTTATCAACCTTCCAAACCTCAGTCAAATAATCGGATACAGTCTTTGCTCTTTGCTCTGAAAGTGCCAAATTTCCTTTTTCTTTACCAAGATTTGAGTTCGTGCCGCTAACTGTAATATTAGCCTTTGGATTATCTTGCAAGCGTTTTCCAATAACGTTTAAAGCCTCGTGGTAAGTTTCTAAGGTATTGAGGTTGTGCAACTTATTTATATCAAAGTCTGCTGTTTCCTCTTGCTTTAATTTCACATATCTATTAGGCAAAGCAGATGAGTTTTCATCGAAGAAAATATAATTTAGCAAGGGTCTCATATTATATGTTATAAAATCTTCCACCCTAATAAATGGGTTGCTGCTTTCATTTTTATTCTCATCAATTTGAATTGCTTGAACACTTATTCTTGTTTCCTTTGGCAGTCTTGGAGCCGGATATTGCGGCATTGGAGGCGGCAAAGGCGGAGGCGGCGGTGGAGGAAGCGGATCCGGCTTCCGATACTTTATAGAAAGTCCCAAATTCACACTTTGATAGCCCCACTTGATTTCTTTTACAATATTTGTCATTAAAAGCGAATATGATATTTCCGGGGTGAGCGAAAGATAATTACGCTTTGTCATTGGTAATTCATAACTTAAGCCAATGATAAATCCAACTTGATTTTCTAAAACATCTGGGATTTTTCCAGTTGAATCGTTGCGGATTCTTTTGCCATTTTCGAATACACCTCTGTCGCTTGGGTCAATTATCTCTTCCTTTTGATGATATGTGTTGTCTAATAAAAAGCCAGACTGCATCCCAACAAAAGCGGATAAGTTTTTTAAGAATTTATATGAAAAAGTAGGCTCTAAGGTTAAAAGCGAAAATTTTGAATCTATCATTAATTCCGATTTTCCCGAGTATGATTCGCCATCAACAATAACTGGAATATCATCAGTTTTTTTTAGAAGTCCGCTGTATTGACGATAACCAAGCCGAATATCGAATGAAAAAGGGTCAATTCCAGTAGAGCCAATAATCCCCCCTATCTCAAAACCTTTACCGGTCCCGCTTGTGAAAATGCTACCACAGCAAGGGACATCTGGCAACCGGCGGAATGAGGGTGAATGACCAAGCAAAGAATATCTTCCGTATATCCCATATTCCACTCCCAGTTCCGAGCTATCTGTATTGTCTTTTGCTTTTAATAGTGAAAAACATAATGTGAATAATGCTAAAGCAATTAATATTTTTTTCATTCAAAGCTCCACTTTAACGAATTTAACAAAATTAAAAAATATTTCGCTATTTTTCTTATACTTTAAATCATTTTTTCGATATTATTGTATTTTTTTATAATTTGCTTTTTTAATAGACAAAAAAATGGATTTTTCCCTGAAATTAAAGCTAAATAGTATTTCGCATTCCTTTGGCAATAAATACTTTTTATTCAAAGATCTTAACTTTGAAATGCAGCAATCCGATGCGCTTGCTATTTGCGGACCAAATGGAAGCGGAAAATCTACTTTATTAAAAATAATAGCCTCGCTTTTAAAACCAAGCAAAGGAAGCATTGAGCTATTTATTAATTCCAAAAAGATAGAGCGGGAAAGTTTTTACAAGCATATTTCTTTAATCGCTCCTTATTTGAATTTATATGAAGAATTTTCTGCTCTTGAGCATATAAGAATATGTAATGAGTTTGTAGCTAAAGATGAGCGTCATTCTGAACAAAGTGATGAACACAGAAAAGGAGATTTTTTTTCGCAAAGCAATTTTTTTATGGAGAAAAAGCAAGAACTCCTTGACTTATTTGAAATAAGAAAAATTGCAATTGAGCCAATAAAAACATATTCTTCCGGACAAAAGCAGCGTTTAAAATATATTTTAGCATTATTAAAAGATTCATCAATTTTTCTTTTAGATGAACCTTTTACTAATCTTGATGAAAACGGAATAAATATTGCAAAAGAAATGATTTCTAAGCTGATTAAGAATAATCGAATAGTAATTATTGCTTCAAACGATAGCAGAGAAATTGAACTGTCTAAGAAAATAATTGAGCTTGCTTAGATTTTCAGCTTCTTTCTTTTAAGTAAAATTGACGGCATTTTCGCTTTATTAATACTCATAGTTTAACAGAACAGAAATCGCAAATAAAATTTAGCTAACTTAGATAAAAATTATTTTAGAAAAATAATAAATTTAGAAAAATGTTGAAAAAAATTCCAATAGCAGCCCAACTATCCATTTATATTTTAAGCGCAACAGCTTTTATTTTTATAATAGTTTATTCTTATAATCTTATTGTAATGCGTGCTTTTTTCTCAGAGCAACTTGAACTTAAAGCTAATGTTATAGCTAAACTTAATTTGAAAAAAATTGAATTTTCAATCAAATCTATTGAAAAAGTTGGAATGGGAATCGTTCAATACACTGAAAATGCTGATTTGGATAGTATTAGCTTGCACACATTTCTAAGGTCAGTCATTAAAAATAATTCAGAGCTATACGGCTCCACTATTGCTTTTGAGCCTTATTTATTCGATGCCAGCGTAAAGTATTTTTCACCTTATTATTATAAAAAAAATCACAAACTGCTCTTTGAAGATTTGGCTGCCCCTGAATACAACTACCCCGAATGGCAATGGTATGCCGCCCCAAAGCAAGCACAGAAAAATTTATGGAGCGACCCCTACTACGATGAAGGTGGAGGGAATATTTTAATGACAACCTACTCAATGCCCTTTTATCGAAATGTTAAGGGAAACAAGGTTTTTGCTGGCGTTGCAACTTGCGACTTGCCACTGGAATGGTTAAAAACTCTTTTTAGTGAAATAGCAACAAACGAGAACTGTATTCCTTTCCTTCTTAGAAAAGACGGGAAATTTATTGCCCACATCGACTCCTCCTTAATTTTAAGCAAGTCAATTTTTCAGTTGGCTGATGAGCTTGGCGACACTACTCTTAGTAGAATTGGAAAACGCATGACCGATGGAGAAAGCGGCTCAATTAGCTCGGTAAAGCTTTTTACAGATATTGATTCTTACTTTTTCTATGCTCCTATACAATCGAGCGGCTGGTCTTTTGGAATTGTTTTTCCAAAAGATATTTTTAATAAAGAACTTGATAAGCTAAACAGAGCCATTATTTTAATCGCAGCCTTTGGCTTAATACTTCTTTTCCTTATAATTCTTTTTGCCACAAGAGCGATTGCCCTTAAGCTGAAAACGGTTGTTGAATCTGTGGAAAAAATAGCTAATGGGCAACTTGGCGAGGGACAAAGGACAATCAAAGCATTGATTGAAAAAGATAAAGAGCATTTTAGCTCCGAGGGAAGCAAAAATGAAAGTAAAGACGAGAGTATTGTGCTAATCAAAGCTATGAAAAAAATGTCTGATAATCTTTTAAGCTTTATAAGTTATGTTCAAAAAACAAGCGTTCTCGTTAGCGAATCCACTTCAAAGATAGAAAGCTCTTCGAAAAAACTTGAACAAACTGCGGTAGAGCAATTTGCTTCTACCCAAGAGGTTAGCAGCACAAGTAATGAAATATCCACCACCTCAAACTCCCTTGCCCAATCAATGATTAATTTAACAGAAAAAGCAAGCACAGTTTCAATGTTCGCAAAAACGGGTAAATCAAATCTCTTGCTTATGGAAGAGGCTATGAAGGGCTTAATCCTTGCCACTCAATCCATTTCTACTAAACTTTCAATAATCAATGAAAAAACTAATAAAATCTCAAATGTCCTTGGAGCTATAAATAAAATTTCAGACCAAACTAACCTTCTATCTTTGAATGCGGCAATAGAATCTGAAAAAGCTGGAGAATATGGCAAAGGCTTTTCTGTTGTTGCTCGAGAAATTAGCCGACTTGCCGATCAAACTGCTATCGCAACGCAAGACATTGAAACTATGATAAATGAGATGCACGTCGCAGTTTCCTCAGGCGTTATGGAGATGGATAAGTTTAGAAAAGAGGTTTTAAACAATTCTGGAGAAGTATCAAACTTAACTTTAAATTTGACAAAAATAATTGATCAAATGAACGAGCTTTTTCCAGAATTTGAGACGGTAAGCGAAGCAACAGGTAGTCAAGCTCTTAGCGCATCGCAGATTTTTGAAGCTATGTCCCAATTAGCTCTGACATCAAAACAAACACGCGACTCAATAAGCGAATTTAGTTTAATTATTAGCCAATTAAACAAAGCTGTGCAAACACTTCACAGTGAGTTGGAAAAATTTAATTTATAAAATTTATTGAATAAAAAATGAAAATCAATGAAAAATCTTTATTATAAATTAAAAATTTCGCATAAACTAATGCTTATTTGCTTTGCATTCGCTTTGCCGATAGCAATGCTTTTGCATTTTTTAACCAATAACTACATTAAAAACATACAATTTACTTTAAATGAAAATAAGGGCAATGCTGTCTTAGTTCCTTTAATTAATTTTATAAGCAATGCTCAAATCATATATAGCAATACTTATAGCTGCAGCTCTGTTATCAATTCTAATTATGAAGTTCAGGGGAGCGCAATTCCTATAGCTAAAGATTTGGAAGAGCTATCTCGATTATATGAAATCCTTAATTCCTCTATTAAAAAACTGGATACTGATTCAATTTTCGCTAAAAATAGTTGGAATGAATTAATATCGGAATTCCGAAATGCTAATAGAGATAAAATTGAGAGCTCAGTTTTAAGGAATCTTAGGGAAACGATTTCATTTAATCGGCAAATTGCTGATGATTATTGTTTAATACTTGACCCTGATCTTGATAGCTACTACACTATAAATATATGTTTATTGCTTTTACCAGAGTTAAGCTATGCGATTTTCAATGCAATTCAAATATATGAAAGCCAAACTCCGCATTTAAAGGATACATTATCTCCAAAAGACGATTTGCTTTTAAAAGCAAGCACATTAATTATAAGTAATTACTTAAATAAGATTGAACACAGTTTAAACGTTGCACTTAAAGCAGATGAGCTGTTTTATAATAAAAATGAATTTCTACAAGAAATCCTGCCCCAAGAATATAAAAAGTTTGACACAGAGTTGCGGGAGTTTGTAAATTCTCTACTTGAAAATAAAGATAGAGTATTTTTTGATAGTTACACATTAAAGAAATACAATGAAGAAAAAGCGGGTGTTTATAAGTCTTTGCAAAATTTTTGGCTTTCCTCAAGCTTAACTCTTGAATCTTTATTAAGCGCAAGAATTAAGTATTATAAAACACAGATGAAAATAGCTTTATCTTTGTCCTTTGCTGCGCTGCTCATCGCTATTTTATTAGTTTTCCTTATCTCAAAAAGAATTAGCAGCCCATTAAAATTTTCTACTCAATTAGCAAGCCTAATTGCTTCCGGCAATATTTACGAAGCCACCATGAACATTGAGAACCCTCCGCATTTTTTAAAAAAGCTAATTCAATGCTATAGCGAAGAAAAGCATAAATTTAAAGATGAAATAATTAAGCTAATTTGCTCAATGAAAACAATGTCTATCAATTTAGACTCACTTTTAAAGCAAGCTCAAAAATCCGGAGATAATATTTCTGATTCTGCCGCAAGAATATCTATTTCCACTCATGAGCTTGAGTTTAATGCCGCTGAGCAAGCAGCTTTAGCAAATCAAGTCAACGCAACGGCAAAAGAAGTTTCTAAAACTGCTCAAGATTTGGCACTCACAATGACTTACTTGACAAAAATGGCTGGAAAAAGCGCAAAAGTTGCTAAATCCGCCCTTTCAAGTATTTCTAATATTAAATCCACTATGAAATTTATTTCGGATAATTCAAAAAATATAGACAACAAACTTATTAAGATAAGCGAAAAAACTTCAAGCATTAATCAAGTGATAACGACAATTACAAAGGTGGCAAGCCAAACAAATCTGCTCTCGCTTAACGCAGCAATTGAAGCAGAAAAAGCTGGTAAATTTGGAGCGGGCTTCGCAGTGGTTGCCATAGAAATAAGGCGACTTGCAGACCAAAGCGCCCTTGCCACATTAGAAATTGAAGGGTTGATTAACGAAATGCAAAATGCAGTAAGAGATGGCGCTGCTTCTGTTTCCAAATTTGCTGAGCAAACCGATTCCAGCACAAAGGAAACAGTGAAAATCAGCACTGAGCTAATTTCTTTTCTTGAGCAAAGTGCAGAGATAGAGCCAAAAATCGCGGGCGTCAATAATTCAATGCAAATACAATCTGAGTTCGCTTATCAAATAAAAGAAGCTATTGAGCAACTATATAAATCAGCTGCTCAAACCCGCGATGCCTTATCTGAACTCAATAGTTCTGCTGAAAAGCTTAACGACACCGTTGAAGAATTGAACTCCGAAATGGAAAAATTTAGAATAAGTGAAAGCTAAAAATAGTCTTGCTTTAAGTCATAAAATAAATAAAAGTAATTTTATGACTTAAAGCATATTTAAAAAACGATATATTTTCAGCAGCGAAATAAAATTTAACTGCCTTGCATCAACTCTTTCAGTTTTTCAATCACCTCCAAAGCATGACCATCTGCTTTCACTTTTGAGAAAATATATTGAATCATTCCCTCTTTGTCGATTATAAAGGTAGTGCGTTCAACGCCAAAACTTTTTTTACCGCATCTATTTTTTTCAATCCAAACGCCATATTGCAAGGAAATTGAGTTGTCTTCATCGCTTGCAAGCAAGAAATTCAAATCTAATTTTTTTACAAATTTATCGTGGGAGGCAACGCTATCCGGGCTAACGCCAATCACTACTGCTCCAAGTTTTGTTATATCTTCCATATTATCGCGGAAACTGCAAGCTTCTTTTGTGCAGCCCGGGGTGTTATCTTTTGGATAAAAATAAAGAACTAACCACTTTCCTTTATAATCGGAAAGACTAATTTCTTCGCCGCCATTAGTCTTTACTTTAAAGAGCGGTGCGGCTGAATTGACTTCTAATGCCATATATATCTCCTTTTTGTTTTACAAGTTATTGAGCTAATTGCTCATTTCTTTTGCGCCAAATTTAAGTATGTCAAGCTCTATTGGATGCTTGTCCAAATGCTGACTTTCGTCAAAACTTACTTCTAAATCTTTTTCTACTTCAAAATTAATGTCTATCTTTTTTTTTTCTATACCTTCTGGTATCTGACTTAAAATTTTAACGAGGATTTTAAAACCAAAAAAATCTTCTAGTGCATCAACTAATCTTTCCTTGTTCTTTACAAGATTATCCTTTACAAAACCATCTTCTAAATATAAAATAATCTCTTTTTCAAAGAATTTTGGGAAAATTATATCGCTATGCTGCAAAATTTGAAGACCAGCCGAGGGATTAGCAAATTCCTTAATAAAATCCTCCCAATTTTCCTCGATATTTTTGCTTTTAGCTTTTGGCTTCTTTTCTTCTGTTTTTTCTTCTTCTTTGCTTGGCTCAACTGCTTTTTTGGTTTGAGCTACACTACCTGAGCTTGCAGATTCACCAACACTAAGCGCGCTAATGCTGGGTTTCTGCTCTGGCTGAGTTTTTAAGGACTTATCACTATCTAAAAAACCTTCGAGATTTGCGCCAGTTTGAATAGAATTAATAAGCTCAGAAATCTCGATAGAAGAATCAAGATTTGCTAAGTCGAGCAGGCACATTTCAAAGCGGATTTTCGCTTGGGCTGAGAATTTGAGTGATGTTTCGGCTGTGCTAATAATGTGCATTATCCTCAACAGATCTAAATTTGAATACTTTTGATGTTCAGCCAAATATCTATCAATAAATTCTTTTGAGCTCTCAAGGAAAGAGCCGTCCCCAGTAGATTTGCAAGTAATCAAATTCCGATAATGCTCCAAGAGACCGCTCAAGCACTCTTGCAAATCATGTCCCTTTGTTATCACGTCATTTGCGATGTTCAACAGCTTTTCAACGTTTTTGCTGTAAACGGCTTCGTCTATTTGAAAAAAGAAATCTTGGTCTATAAGGTGAAGAGCATCAACAAGATAGGAATATTTAATTTCATTGCCACAAAAAGCAACTGCTTGGTCGAAAATGCTTTGTCCATCACGCATTGAACCGTCAGCCTTTTTTGCGATTGTAAGCAGGGAAGCATCGTCAATTTCAATTTTTTCCTGATTTGCTATAAATTTCAACTGTTTTGCTATATCTTCGATTTTTATTCGATAAAACTCAAATCGCTGACATCTGCTCAAAATAGTTGCGGGGACCTTATGTTGCTCAGTTGTTGCAAAAACGAAAAGCAGGTGTGGCGGTGGTTCTTCAAGCGTTTTTAAAAGTGCATTAAAAGCGGATGTAGAAAGCATGTGGACTTCGTCTATGATATACATTTTAAATTTACCATAAACGGGAGGATAAATCGCGTTTTCACGCAATTTTCTAACGTCATCAACGCTATTATTTGAGGCGCCGTCTATTTCAATTATATCGAGAGAGTTTCCATTTATCACAGAAAGGCAGGATTGACATTTATTGCATGGCTCAAAATCCACAGCTTCAGGGCAATTCACAGCTTTTGCAAGAATGCGCGCAGTTGTGGTCTTCCCTACTCCTCTCGGTCCGCTGAATAAATATGCGTGATGAATACGATTCGATTTTATTGCGTTTTTTAAAGTAGTCGAAATATGCTGCTGTCCCACAAGCTCGGAAAAAACCATGGGCCGGAATTTCCTTGCCGAAACTACATAATTCGATTGTTCTTCTAAAGCATCTAATTCTTTTTCTTTCATTTTGTATAAACGAAACAATCAATCTTAATATTTTAAAAAATTTAAAACATTGGGTTGAGGCAAATTTTATTAATTCTATTTATATGG
This sequence comes from Ignavibacteria bacterium, assembly GCA_012522895.1. Taxonomy (GTDB): domain Bacteria; phylum Bacteroidota; class Ignavibacteria; order Kapaibacteriales; family UBA2268; genus JAAYJM01. The sequence goes on along the minus strand of JAAYJM010000257.1, from coordinate 3,112 downwards.
ACGAAGGCATGTATATCTGTGGTGAAAAATGTTTGAATCTTGCTCTTCTTGATTAATTTTTAGCCTTTCTGAACGAGGTGAAGAGTCCAGAGTTATTGAGCTATTTATTACTCTGCACCTTTGGATTTAAGAAAATTAATTATCTCTTTGTTTTTGCTTTCTATTGCATAAGCTAATGGAGTTTTTTCTTCATTATTCATTAAACTAACATCGGCACCTTTTTCAACAAGGTATTTTATTGTGTTTAAATCCTCAATTTCAATTGCATAAGTTAGTGCAGACATACCAACATCATTAGTCAGGTTCAGATCTGCACCTTTCTCTAAAAGATACTGAAAACAGGAATCACATCTATAATAAACAGATGTCATTAAAACTGAAGTATTACCGGCACTTCTTGCATTTAGATCGAATCCTAATTCAATACAATACTTAAAAATATCATATTTGTTTTTTCTAATTGCATTTTTTAAAACTTCAACATTTGTTACATTAGTTAAATCAAAATCGGCACCATTTTCTATTAATAACTTAAAAATTTCGAGATTGCCTTTTGTAGCCGCTTTCATAAGAATTGTTTCATTATTCTCATTTATAAAATTTATATTAGCTCCTTTTTCAATTAAAAGTTTTATTATATCATAGCAAGTATCATTAATAGCATAAGACAGAACTGAGCTAAGGCCATTCTGATAGTTTACGTCTGCTCCATTTTCTATTAGAAGCTTCGCTATTTCAAATTTTTCTTTTCTCACATTAAACATTAGAATACTATATTTGTGTCTACTTTTCTTATAACTTTCCAAACAATTAACATCTGCTCCATAACGAATCAATAATTCACTCATTTGATAATCACCCATTAGAGCAGTATAAGCTAAAGGGCTCATCTCGGTGCTTGGGAAAAAATTAGGTTTGGCGCCATTATCTAAGAGAATTTCAGCCATTTTTATGTTCTTGTATTTTATAGCTTCATAAAGCGGAGTTGTTTCCAGTGCCTCTATATTTAATTCAGCTCCGGTATCCAAAAGTAATCTAACAATATAATAAGAACTAAATTTAACTGGTATAAATATAGGCGTTGTGCCCTCATTGTTTTTCAAATTCACATTGGCACCTTTTTCAATTAACAAATCAGCAATAGTTAAAAATCTTTTTTCAGCGGCGTAGTGTAAGCTACTGTTTCCATAAATATCAACAGCATTAACATTAGCCCCGATTTTGAATGCTGATTGAACTGCCTGATAATCACCTTCTCTGCTTGAATTAATTAAAAGAGTATCTGGATGAATCATTGCAAATACAGTTTGGGAACTAAGGGAAACTGTAATAATTATTATTAGTTTCAGAACGAAATTATTTTTCTTTTGCATAGTATTTCTTTTAATTAATTTATTCTTTTGCCCCTTGTGATTTTAGGAAGTCAACTATTTCAGTATTCTCATTTTCAACAGCAATGTTTAATGCAGTTTTTCCTTCTCTATTCTTCAAATTCATATCGGCTCCTTTTTCAATAAGGTATTTAACTATTTCAAGGTCTCCGTTTTTTGAAGCGTTCATCAAAGCAGTTGTTCCCTGAGCATTTTGAATATTTATTTTCGCTCCATTTTCTACAATTAATTTAAGAATTTCGAAGTTGCTATTTTTAGTAGCAGAAAGCATTGGATAATCAATATTTACATAATTGCAATTTAAATCTGCACCGTGCTTAATTAAATACTCAACAACTTCGTAATGTCCCCAATGAACAGCATTTCCGACAGGGCTAACTTCTTTTTCTGTTGTTGGATTAATTTTAGCTCCTTTTTCGATTAATTTCCTTAACATTTCCAATCTTCCCCAGCCGGCAGCATAAGCTAAAGGGGTAAAAGCTGCTTCGTCTACGGTGTTTATCTCAACTCCCTTTTCAAGAAGATAATCGAAAAACTGCAAACCATCTTCTATAATTGAAGTAATAAATGGTGCTAGCATTTTAGGATCTAAACTTTTATAATCGATTCCTTCGTCAATTAAAAGTTTAAAAATGCTAAAATTTTTTACTCTTATTAATCCTACTAACGGATCTAAATCAGAACTGTGATAGTGTAATTTATCAGCACCTTTGTCAATTAGATATTTAACAATTTCAATATTTTCACTCGCAATAGCATCGCTCAAAGCACTTAAACCATAGTCATCAATTACATTAAGGTCTGCTCCATTTTCAACTAAATATTTAACTACTTCAAAATGATTATTTGCTACTGCCATCATCAAAGGAGTAGAGCCAGATTTGCATTTTTTATTAATATCGGCCCCATTATCAAAAAGTAATTTTGTCAATTTGAGATTTCCTTTAAACGCTGATTCACAAAGAGGTGTTCCTAATTTTGACAAGTGATTTATATCAGCTCCGCTTTTTATTAGCAATTCAGCTAAATCATATAAATCTATCAAAATTGCATAATTAAGTATAGTCGAACCAGTCTCATCAACTATTTCAAGATTAGCGCCATAATCAATCAATAATTTAGACATTTCCAAATCTGGCTTCATTAGTGAGAAGAATATTGGTGTCGTTTTATGCTTGGAAAGATGATTGACATCTGCTCCGTTTTCAAGTAAAAGTTTTACTAAATCGTAATATCCTTTTAAAACTGCAAATTCTAATGGTGGAGAATTTTGTTTATCAACAGTATTTACGTCAGCTTTGTTTTTAATTAGCAATCTGACAATTTCAATATTATTATGCTGTGAAGCAATCCATAATGCTGAAAATCCTTGGCTATCCTTATGATTGACATCAGCACCTTTTTCAATTAAAAACTTGACTACATCAAGATGACCTTTTCCAGAAGCATAAATTAAAGCATTGTCCCCATCAATATCCTCTGCATTAATATTGGCGCCCTGCTCTAAAGCCGCTTTCACCATAAAAAGATTACCCTCTCTGCCAGAGTTGATTAACAAAGTATCCGGGTGGGTTTCTGCAAATAGTGTCATAGATGAAAGAAAAAATGCTAAAATCAACACAAATTGCAGCACAGAAGTATTTTTCTTTTGCATATATTTATTCGCTTATTGTTAAAAATCAAATTTATCAAATAATAAATATAAATGCAAATAAATTTTT
>JAAYJM010000256.1 GCA_012522895.1 Ignavibacteria bacterium | reverse complement strand
TGGGTTTTTATTGTGGTCTAAAATGACTTGTTGATATAGTTCATTTAGTTCGTTCATAATGTCATTTGAATAGTTGAATAACTTTTTTAATTGATTGTGTTAAAAGGTCAATTTCTTCCTTTTTATTGTAAATTGCAAAAGAAGCTCGTGATGTGGCTGGAATAGCGAAGCGCTGCATTATCGGCTCAGTGCAATGGTGTCCAGTCCGAATTGCTATGCCATCAACATCAAGGAAAGTGCCTATATCGTGTGGATGAATTCCATCTATTACAAAGGAAAGAACGGCAGATTTTTCTTTTGCTCTACCAATAATTTTTAGTTCAGGTATTTCCGAAACTTTTTCTGTGGCATATTCTAAAAGCTCAGTTTCATAGCTCTCAATTTCATCATAGCCAATGCCTTCTATGAAACGAATAGCTTCTGCGAGGGCAATCCCACCGGAAATATCGGGAGTGCCAGCTTCAAATTTGAAAGGAATATCATTGAAAATTGTTCTTTCAAAGCGAACTGATTTAATCATATCGCCGCCAGCTTGATAGGGGGGCATCTGTTCTAAAAACTTCTTTTTTCCATAAAGCACGCCAATTCCAGTTGGACCATACATTTTATGCCCTGAAAAAGCAAGGAAATCGCAATCCAATTCTTTCACATCAATTTTTTTGTGGTGAATCGCTTGAGCAGCGTCAATAAGCACCGGCACGGCAAAGGAGTGAGCTTTTTTTATAATCTTTTTAATTGGGTTGATTGTTCCAAGTGAATTTGAAATATAGACGATAGAAACAAATTTCGTTTTTTCGCTAAGCAGTTTTTCAAATTCTTCTATAATCAACTCGCCTTCGTCGCTAATTGGAATTACTTTTAATTTAATACCCAACTCGCTTTCAAGCATTTGCCAAGGGACTATGTTTGAATGATGCTCCATTGTGGAAATAATAACCTCATCTCCTTTTTTGAAAAAAGCTCTGCCATAAGACGATGCAACAAGGTTAATGGATTCCGTTGCGCCGCGTGTGAAAATGATTTCAGATTCTTTTTCGGCATTAATAAAGCGCTGGATAGTTTTTCTTGAATTTTCAAATTCTTCGCTTGCAAGGTTGCTGAGGTAATGCACTCCACGATGGACGTTGCTATTGAGTGATGTGTAATAACGGACGAGGGAGTCAATCACGCTTTGTGGCTTTTGCGTAGTTGCTGCATTATCAAGATAAACGAGCGGCTTACCCCTCACTAATGTTTTTAAAATCGGAAATTGACTTCTAATTTCTTGAATATTAATCATATTTTTTCAATCATATTTTTTTCATTTATTTGGTTATTAATAGGCTGGCATCTCATCAAAAATTTTTCCTTCTATTTGCAAACACAACGCATAGTTTTTCCAACAAATACTGTTTTGTTAAAAACATTATATATTTGACGAGTTATTCTGTTAATTATTTAATTTACAATGCAGATTAAGTTAAAATGCAGATTACAGAGCGGGAAATTCTTCTACGCATAAAGAAATTGCAGGGCTATTCAAGTATTTGATTAAAGAGAAAGGAGGGTTTGTTATTTCAAAGTAGCTATTAAAACTGGAGCTTCAAAGATCTTGGAGAATTAGCAAAAATATTGCTTTCAGCTCTTAAAGGCACGCAGGATAAGAAAATATCAATAAGCACAAATTGTTCAATTATTCAATAATAAATAGTGAGAAACAGTGAAAAAACTGATAATAACTGCTCGGCTATGAATGGAAATGGTATGTCCACTTGTTTTTTTTAGGAGTTTATTTTATACTTAAATGGACATACCAAATTTTATTTTTAGCTCTGATTTTGCAGTTTTGACGCTTAGAACTTCATTTTCTTAATGTCTTCTTTTAAGCGGTTGATGTCGGCAATCCATCCTTCAATATCTTCTTCATGCTCCAATTCATCTGACAGAATTGAGGTTGCAATCTGAAAAGTAATGTGGTCTTTGCCTTGCGTGAAATCTGCTATATCTTTGTATCTTTGAATAGCGCAGCGCTCGCCTT
>JAAYJM010000255.1 GCA_012522895.1 Ignavibacteria bacterium | reverse complement strand
TTATTATTCTATATTATAATATTTAACATTGAACTATTATAATTATAATGCTAAATTAAGAAAAAGTATTTAAAAATAAAAACAATGTGTAATATTTTAAACATTTTTAGAAAATGACATGAAAAACAATCGAACTGCTCGCATTTTTATTCTTATTTTTGTTCTTTCTTTTTCTCTAATTTCTTGCAATAATTCACAAGACGAAGAAAGAGAAAACTACCTTAATGCTTATAAGGAAATTTTACTTGTAAGGCTAAACGATAGCGACAGCACGATTGCAAATAAAAAAATCAATCATATCTATGCAAAATATGGATTTACAAAAGAATCATTTACAAAAACATTTAAAAAACTATCCAAAAACCCAGAAGAATATCTAAGCATTTTAGATTCCCTGCGACAGCAAATTATTAATGAAATGTCCAATAAAAAATAATATAAAACAATACAAGGATAAGCTATGAACCCAGAAATAGAGACTTTCCCAAACCCAAAACCAGGTAGAAAATATTTAATTACTCATATTAACCCAGAATTCACCTCTGTCTGCCCAATCACCGGACTTCCAGATTTTGCCACAATGACCGTAAAATATATTCCAGACCAACTGTGCCTTGAACTAAAATCTTTGAAATACTATTTCCTTCAATTCCGAAATAAAGGAATTTTTTATGAAGACATAACCAATCTAATTTTAGACGAGTTAGTTGCAATTTGCAAACCACTTGAAATGGAAATTATTAGCGAGTGGAGTTTCAGAGGAGGAATGCGTTCAATTATCGAAGCAAAGTATATCAAAGAATAAAAATATATCAAAGAATAATTATCAAACCACTGAGCTTTTTTACCGACATCACATTATTAAAAAAGATTAACTCCACCAAAGCGATGGAGTTAATCTTTGAATATTTTACTATTCAACAAATTGCTTTGCGTAATATTTTGGCGTAAGTTTTTCGCCAGTGCTTTTTTCAATCTTATCGTCCCAATAATATTTTGCACCAGGTCCAAAGAATGTGCCGATTAAGAACTCACCAACTTTTGGCTCATTATAAAAACTGACTTCTTTCTGATCTGGCTTGCCCAATACTTTATCTTTGATTGTGTAATAAAGCTGAGAGGCAAGTAACTCGCCGAGGTGATAGTTATGATAATAGCAAGGACTTGAGGCAATGTGCATTTTTGTAGCCCAATCTGGAGAATTTCTTCCGGCTGGACGCTTAATCATTTGATATTGCTCAACCAAATCCCACCACAATTTATTTAAATCCTGATCTGGGTTTTCGTATAAACTCTTTTCAAAGCGATACATAACTTGAGACCAACGGCTGAATACAAGTTGCTGGAGACGCAAAATCTTGCTGCATGTTTCACTAATCTTTTCTACTTCAGCTTCCGGAACTCCCAAAAGATCTTTAATCCAAGTTGGATTTGCAGCAAATCTGCCGAAAAGCATTGCAATAGCTTCTGTGGTAAAAGTATGGGCTGGTGTGCGGAAGGACCAAGGCATTTGCATATCTACATATTTGAAATATACGCCATGCCCAAATTCGTGAAGCATTGTGTTCATCCATTTTTCTTCTGGTCGCACATTGCAAAGGACACGGACATCGCCGCTTCTATCTATGTCGAAGCAAAATGCGTGCTGGCTTTTTCCTTGCTTTTCAAATAAATCGCTCTTGGCAATAATATCATCGACTGGCATAGCAATGCTGGCATAATAATTCTTAGTCAATTCAACTAAGTCTTTCCCTTTATAATATTTATCTAAATCAACGCTGTAAATTTTCGGTGCTTCTTGGAAATATCTATTTTGATAATGCCAAGGCATTAGCTCCTCGGGTTTAATATTGCATTGCTTTGCAATAACATCGTTCATCTCGTCCATCAGTTGCTTAAAGCTATCTCTTGTCAAATTATCCAATTCATCAAATAACTTAAGAATGGCTTCTGGGTCTTGCTCACTTAAAGTTAATGACATTTCGTGATAATTTTTAAAGCCGATTTCTTTAGCTACTTCGTTACGCATTTTCACTAATTCAATTAAGTCTTCAGCTACAAGATTACCTATTTCTTTGTGGGCGAGCCAAGTTTTCTCTAATTTTTTGGAATCTTTACTTGTTGCAAGAATATTTTCTATATCATTATCTGTTAGCACTTTTCCATCGACTTTGGCGCGGAAATTTTGAAAACGCTTGCTTATATCTGAAGATAAAAGCGTTACCGCATTGAGCTTTGCTGTGTCTATCTGGCAGCCTAAAAAAGCGTTGTAACTAAGAAGTAACATTCTGTTTAAATCTGTATCTTGAATTAAGCCAGATTCTTTGAACTCTTTAAGCTTTTCAAAAACTTCCTTGTTAGCAAGATAATTATTTAATGCTATGTCTGCTTCTTCTGAAATAGCAAAATCCTGATCTTTACCGCTATTATAAGCATTCCAAGCAGCAAGAGATGAATTTTTATAAAGCCCATCGAGGGTGCCTTCAACTTCTTTAATAAACGTTGAGAATTCTGCTTCCATCTTTTGAACCTCCTCTTGATTAAGAGCATCTTTTGCATCTTGATTTCCGCAAGAGCTTAGCAGAATGATTAAAGAAAAAAATATTGATATTGTTAAAGCGAGATTTTGACTTTTCATTGTGATTTGCCTTTTTTTAAATTAAACATATTTAATAGTCCTAATTTACGAAAAAAATAAAAAAGAATTGTTTTTTCAATGAAATATTATTTTCAATATACAAGACATTTATCCAATATATAATTATTTCCCTTAGTAGGTCAAGCATCTTGCTTGACTTGATTTTAAAAAACAAGCAAAATGCTCGCCCTACTTTATGAATTTTAAAAAAAACAAGCAAAGATCCTTGTTCTGCTTTTTTGAAAGCAAATCCAAAAAATATTAAATTCTTAGTAACTTATTTAATGTAATTTTGTCATTATAAATAAGAAACAATTTCTGGAAAAGCTATGAGAATATTATACATTTTTCTAATCACATTTGCTATTTGCCTTTCTTCTTTGAAAGCTCAGCCTCAAATCGAAGATAGCAAAGGAACGGATTTTTGGGTGTGCTTCCTCCCAAATTATCATAACAACAAATTCAGCAGCAGCAGTATGCAAAAATATGGAGACTCCTTGTATTTATTTATTGTTGCAGATGTCCCCACAAAAGGCTTGATAACTTACTGGGACAGCACGGGCAGAGAATATACACACAATTTTTCTATCAGCAATCCCAATGAAGTCTACGCGTTCAAGGTCTCTTATTTTAATTTTGAGCTGATTGGCTTTAACGATTCGGGACAAAAGTTTCAAAGAAATCAATGCGAAAGAGTTGCCAAACAATCTTTTCACATAACAAGCGATAACGACATAATAGTTTATGGACATAGCCAAGCTGTAACAACAAGCGATGCCTTTATGGTCTTCCCTACTGATATATTAGGAAACGACTATTTAGTTATGGCTTATAATAGCGATACAGAGGTAGATGGAACAAGTAGAACTCCCTCTCAATTCGCTGTTATAGCTTCGGAAGATAATACTCTTGTCCAAATAAATACACTTGCATCAACTTATGCGAATGGAACTGGATCGCAAGAAGTTTTGTTAAATAAAGGAGAAGTGTATTTAGTGCAGGCAGACGTTACAGGTGGAATATATGATTCCGATTTAACTGGAAGCTCAGTTAATTCAAACAAGCCGATAGCTGTTTTTGCTGGGCAGCAAAGAGCGACCGTCCCGGTAAGAGCCGGGCATACCTCTCCCTCGCGCGATTTCCTTGCCTCCCAAATACCACCAGTAAAAACTTGGGGGAAAAATTCATTTATCACTCCCTTCATTGACCCAAAAGGAATTACAGGCATCGGCACAGACCTTTTTCGCGTTCTCGCTGCTTTTGATTCTACTATCGTTAAAATTAATGGAAATGATAGTATAAGATTAGACAGAGGGGAATTTTACGAAGGAGCATTGATTGAAGCCGCTTATATTTCAGCAAATTTTCCTATTTTAGTTGCACAATTTAAAAAGACTTCTCAATCAGGCTCTAACACAGAAAGGGTAAGCGATCCCTTTTTCGTTGTTATCCCTCCAAAAGAGCAGTTCATGTCCTCTTATAAAGTGATGAATACGCAGGCTTATGAATATGAATCGTTTGGTAGGTATAAGAAAGTATACACGGAGCATTATATAACTATAGTCGCTCCCGAAAGCATTATTGACTCAGTGATTCTTGATGGAAAGCCGATTGAAACAAATTTATTTAAAAAGATTTCAAACTCAAACTATTATTACGCAAATGTGAAGGTGGAAGAAGGACAGCATCAAGCCTCATCAAGTTTTGAATTTGGAATAATCGTCTATGGATACGGGCAGGCAAATTCTTATGGCTATGTAGGCGGTTTGTATTTCAAACCTTACGATTTTAAAGCTCCAGCTATTTACACAGAAATAGATTGCTATGAGCTAATTGGAGCGATAAGCGATTCGGCTTTATATGACTCTGGAATAATTAGCATCACAGTTCCGGAAAATGAAAAAATTAATACAAAAGTAAAAATAAATGATTTTTCAAAATATCAAAAACTTGTTTTATTCACTGCTCGATTAATTGACAAATACCAAGATGGGCAGTTCAGCTTAAACGTTGTCGATTCAATGGGTTTTGAAACAAATAGAAAAATAGATATACCCGGTTTTACTTTGAAAAATGAAATGCAAAGCAAAGATTCCGTTCCTTCAAGCTCTTACGTTGGACGTTTAAATAGTGAATATTGCCTTGACATTGCAATAGAAAACTATGGAAAATTTGAGCAAGTAGTTAAGGAGGTGCTTCTTAATTATCCCGAGCAGTTTAGAATAGAAAGCGAGCTTCCGATGAAAATTTCCCCTGGAAAGACTAAAAACCTTAGATTATGCTTTTTATCGGAATTTGATTCAACTTACATAGATTCTGTTCTTATTGCTGATGATTGCGCCCAAAGGAATATTTTAAATCTAAATTTCTCAGCAAAAAACGATAGAAACGCGCCGCAATCTGCAATTATTTACGACCCTTGCTTTGAGTATTCAAAGGTGATTTTTTACGACTCTTTAGTTTCAGATTATGGCTTAGAAAAAATTGAAGTGGAATACAGTTTAAATTGCAAAACAAGTTTTAAACTGAATAATCCCGATTCTGTTCTTATAAAAGTAGATGTGATTGACTATTTTCAAGATGCAATTTATTCAATAATTGCAAGCGATTCCGCTGGGCATTCGACCAGAATTATTGACACAATTCAAGGCTTTACCCTTTCAAGTCCTTTGTTTAAATCTGGCGATAATTATATTCATTATAAAAATTGCTATATCAATTATTTATACTGCGATAGTATTCAATTTTTCAATCATGGCTTGAAGCCAATAGTGATTGAAAACCCAATATTAGATTATAACATCTATTTTTCAATACCGCAATCGCAATTTCCTTTTGTAATTGAGCCGCAAGAAAGAAAAAGTTTAGCAATTTGCTTCAGCCCGATTAATGCAAGGGTAGAAGAATATTACGATACTTTGCACTTTGTGATGAACTGTATTGATATGCCAATTAATTTAAAAGGGGATAGCAAAGAGATTATTTACGAAGGACAATCCAACTGCGAGCTGCCAATTATTATAACAAGTTATGGATTGCCGCAAGAATCCTACTTAAATCCACCTTATCCAAACCCAACAAATAGCGTTTTGAATATTGACTTTGGCTTGGCAAAAGATGAAAATGTGGAATTTTCTGTTTTTGATATTTATGGCTCTTTGCTTCGGACTGAGGTATTTCAAAATTACAAAGCAGGCGAGTATTCATACTTAATTACTGTTGAAGATTTTCCACAAGGTCAATATCTTGTTCGCTTAAAAATTAATGATAAGTTCTTTTTTGCTGTATTTATAAAATATAATTAAAAAATATTAATAATTATAAAACAAAATATAATAATATACGTTACTATTTCAGTATAATTGAGACATATTGCACAGTGGAGAATTAATGAAATGCGAAAATATTTAGTAATCACGCTCTGTATTTTTATTGGAATATCTATCGGCATATACATTCAGCCCTTAGTTTCGAGCGATAATATTTTTCAACAAATAAAGAAATTTGATCAAGTGCTTCAAACTGCATATAAAAACTATGTAGAAGAAGTAGATTCACAGCAGCTTGTCGAAGCAGCAATCAAAGGAATGCTAAACGAGTTAGACGTCCACTCGGTTTATATAGACGCTGAGGATATGAAAAGGGTAAACGAGGACTTTCAAGGCAGTTTCGATGGAATTGGAGTGGAATTCGATGTTCTTGAAGACACATTGACAGTCATAGCACCAATTTCCGGAGGACCAAGCGAGGCGCTTGGAATTTTATCTGGTGATAAAATAGTTAAAATCGATGGCGAAAATGCTGTCGGAATTTCACGCACAGAGGTTCCGAAAAAGCTGAAAGGTCCTAAAGGAACTATTGTCGAACTGGATATATTTCGCGCTGGTGAAAAAGAGATTTTGCACTTTTCTGTGGTTCGCGATAAAATTCCTCTTTACACCGTTGATGCTTACTATATGATCGAAGGCACCGACATTGGCTATGTGCAAGTTAATAGATTTGCCCAAACAACGATTGACGAACTGAGGAGCGCTCTTTTTGAGTTGAAAAAGCAAGGTATGGAAAAAATTATGCTCGATTTAAGAGGAAACCCCGGCGGCTACTTAAACCAAGCGTTCAACATGGCTGAAGAGTTTCTTAGCTCTGGCGATACAATAGTTTATACAAAAGGAAGATTAAAACAATTTGATGAATACTACATTGGACGCGGCAGAAGTCAATTCCAAAAAATGCCTTTAATCGTTCTAATTAATGCAGGCTCCGCCTCGGCAAGCGAAATCGTTTCTGGCTCAATTCAAGATTTGGACAGAGGGTTAATTGTAGGCGAAACTTCTTATGGAAAAGGACTTGTGCAACGTCAATACCAACTGCCCGATGGCTCTGCGTATAGAATAACTATTGCAAAGTATTATACTCCCTCCGGCAGATGTATACAAAGACCATACAAGGATAAAGACAAATACCGACATTTGGTAGGACGACTTGAACTTGAAGAAGGCTCTTATATAAAAGATGCTATGAAAAAAATTAAGGATCAAGTTGAAAAAATAAACGCAGATGCATTGGAAAATGATAAGGATTTAATAAATTTAGACTCGCTTCCGCTTTATAAAACAAAAAATGGCAGAACAGTTTTTGGCGCTGGCGGTGTTACCCCGGACTACATAATCAAGTCCGATACTATAAACAAGATGAGCATTGAATTTCGTAGAAAGAATCTTTTTAACGAATTTACTGATAAGCTAATGCACAGCAAAGATGGCGTGGCTTTAAAAGAAAAGTATGCCGACAACTACTCCGACTTTTATAAAAACTTCACAGTCGACAAAAAGATGATTAAATCTTTTAAAGAGCTTGCTGTTTCAAAAGATATAGAATGGGACGAGGAGCTTTATAAAAAAGATGAAGATTATATAACTTGCTCTATCAAAGCATTTATTGCACGCGTTATTTGGGATAGAAACAAAATGACTCAAATTTTCAGTCAAGTTGATAAGCAATTAAACAAAGCGATTGACCTTTTTCCAGACGCAGAGCGAATTACTAAAAATAAATAAATAATTATCTTTGTTAATTGAAAAAAACCTTCTAATATTGTATTGAAATTAGAAGGTTTTTTTTAACTTTATAATTAATAAAAGTTCAATATTTTAAAAGAAAAATTGAATTTTAATAAAATAATTGCTAAACTACAAACAGTTTTTTCTGTTACAAAAAGCGAATTGTTTTTTGTGGGAATTGTTTTGCTTGGACTTACTA
>JAAYJM010000254.1 GCA_012522895.1 Ignavibacteria bacterium | reverse complement strand
TATTCATATTTATCGTTTTTTTAGGTCAAAAAAATTCAATAATTTAGAAATTAAAATTTTACATCAAAAATATGATATTTAAATCTTTTAAACAAATATTTGCAGCCTTATCATTAATCCTCCTTTTGCAATTTCTTTGCCTTCAAAAAGCAGAAAGCAAGCAGATCATTGTTAAATACAAAAATAGCAATCAAGCTCAAAGAATCATCTCCTTTGAAGGAAGCTCCTTTTCTCAAAAACCTTTATTTCAAAATATTTTTGACACTTATAAAAAAGACAATAAAAATCTTTCAAGCGTCCAACAAAATAGCATTAATCAACTATCAAAATATTATATTCTAAATTTTTCTGAAAGCCTTAATATTGATAGCGCTTTAACAATTCTTCAAAGCGATGCCTCCATCGAATCAGCAGAAATTAATCATACATTCAAAGTAAATAAATTAGATTTTAGCGAGCCAAACGATGAGTTTTTTGATAAGCAATGGGGACTTAAAGCAGTAAATTGCATAGAAGCTTGGAAAAGAGCAAGCGGCTTGGGGGTTAAAGTCGGCGTGGTGGATACTGGAATTGATTACTTGCACCCTGATTTACGCGAACAGCTTTGGATAAACAGCAAAGAAGATTTGAATGGAAACGGCCAGTTCGATGATTGGGATTATCGCGAGCTGAGAAATGGAGTGAGCGGCGATTTAAATGGAATTGACGATGACGGAAATGGGATAGTTGATGATGTAATTGGCTATGACTTTGTTGATATTAAAAGCGCGAGCGTTGGCGATTATTATGAGCGCGACCCAATTCCTTTTGACGAAATGGGACACGGAACGCTTGTTAGCGGAGTGATAGCAGCAAAAACAAATAATGAAATTGGAATAAGCGGCATTGCTTATAACTCAAAAATAATTACTTTAAGAGCATTCGATGCCACGGGGAATGCAGAAACAGACGATATCGCCTCTGCCATTGTCTATGCTGCTTTAAATTCAGTGAAGGTGCTTAATTTCAGCTTTGGAGATAATGTAGATTCGCCCTTGCTCCACGAGGCAATAAAATTTGCTTATTCGATGGACTGCATTATGGTGGCTTCTAAGGGGAATAATGGCTGGGATCTGCCGCACTTCCCCTCCGATTACGATGAAGTGATCGCGGTTGGATCTTCCACCCAATCTAATAATAGAGATGTAAGAAGCAACTATGGCTCAAATTTATCAATGCTTGCGCCTGGCTCAAACATTTTCACATGCGATTTAAATTCTTCTTATAAATACGCAAGCGGCACTTCTTTGGCAGCACCTTTTGTTAGTGCGGCGGCAGCTTTACTCCTCGAATTGGATAGCAGTTTAACGCCAAAGGACGTTAAGGGGATTTTAGAGGCAACTGCAAAAGACGTCCATCGAGCTGGCTGGGATGTGGAAACAGGCGCGGGTATCCTCGATATTGGCAAAGCCGTGAATAATATTGCGAAAACAGATATTTCAATAATCAGCCCACAAAACTTTTCTGCTTTTAATAAAGACAGTATAACTGAATTTAAAGTAATTGGAAGCGTTTTAATTCCAATGTTTGAAAGCTGGCAAATTCTTATAGGAAAGTCGATTAGTCCAAAGCAATGGGACAGCTTAACTGTGAAAAATAAGCAGCAAGAAAGAAATTCTATCCTTTGCTCTGTGAATTTAGAAAATCTTGCAGACAGCACTTATACTTTACAAGTGATTGTAAATCTAAAAAATGGCAAATCTATTCAAAAGCGAATCATTTTTTCTGTTTTCTCCCAAAATTCTGAATTGGAGATTAGGCATTTAAAAAAGATTATGGTCTGGGATAAAGGGCGATTGACACCTTCAATAAATATTCTTACTAATTACCCAGTTACAGCAAAGCTTGTTTTATTCAATGGAACTGACAGCTCTGTTTATTCCAGCAATACTTACTTGAACTCAGCTCATACGTTTTTACTAAAAGACGAACAAAGTTTTAGCGGCAAAGCTGCCCTTGAAATAAAGCGAGCTGATGGAAAAACGCTGAGAAAAGAATTTGAGCTAATATTTGAAAGCCAAACCGCTCCCACAAGCTCTTTTGATTACATTTCGAACGCCTTCCCCTCATCATTTTTACTCAATCAAGTAAGCGATATTTATGGCACCGGCAACGCTGCAGTCATAGTAAATGATATGCCATATAATTATTGGCAGGCTGCAAAGATTTATGAGCATAAGGCTGGAAATTTCATTTTAAAGGATTCGACAGACCTTCCTTGGATTCCAGTCGCGATTGCAAAAGACTCGAAAGGATTGCCAGAATTACTAATGAAATTAAGCGGCAGAACTGCCCTTTTCAAGCCAAACTCTTTGGGAGAAAATCCATTTTCAAATACTTCTTTTTTAGACACAGTTAGCCAAAACCTTTGGGCTGCTGGACTTTTCGACCTAAACCGAAATGGCGAAAATGAAATTATTGCTCACTCGGATAGCTCTTTTCATATTTTTTCTAAAATCAACAGTGAATATAGATTAATAGCTTCTACTCCCGCGTCTGTCAATAGAAAATTGATTGGGACCTCGCCCGGCTTCGCAGTAGGAGACATTGAAGGAGACGGAATTTTCGAGCTATGCCACAGCAACCCATCTGGAAATATTTTTTTATACCAATTTATTAATGATAGATTAGTATTAAAATTTCAAGATAGTTTAAATTACTCTAATAGCTCGCAAAATATTTTATTCTCCGATATTGATAACGATGGAATTAAAGAAATTCTTGTTTTGGGATATGGCAGCAGCTCGCTTTTTGAAGTTGAAAGTGAAGGAAATGCTGTTTGGAGCTTGAGAATTTATAAAAAAATTTCTAATACTTTTGAATTAGTTCATACAGAATATTTTAATGAAGTAAAAAGCGGCGCAAGTTCAAGCGGCATATCTTTTCGAAACGGCTTGTCCGCTGGCGATGTCGATGGAGACGGAGTTGATGAAATAATTGTTTCAACCTTCCCAAACCTTTATGTTTTTAAGTGGGATGCTGAATTAAGTGGCTTAAAGCCAATTTGGTATTACCCAAACGCACTTTCCAATTCCGCAATTATTTATGATTTCAACCAAAACGGTATAAACGAAATCTGTTTTTCTTCCTTCAACAATACTTTATGCTTTGAATACAATCAAAACAGCAAATCTCCCGCAGTTCCATTAGATTTAGACGGCTGGGCAAATAAGGGAGCAGAAATATTTTTAAAATGGAAAGGCGTCAATGATGCTGAATACTACGAAATTTTTCAAGTTGTTGAAATAGAAAGTAATTACGAGCTTGTTTTAAAAGGAACAAGCGATACAACTTTTTTTAATTTAGAAGCAGAAGCAAACAGCGAGTTTTTGTTTGTCGTCTGCGCCTTCAATAAAAATTTTCCAGTCCAAAGAAGCAAGCACTCAAATTTAGTTCAGATTTCTACATTTCCACAAATTGAAGCGCTTTCTATAAGTCCAGCCGACACAAACTCTTTGCTCATCAAGTTTTCTGGGAAATTGCCGACTGAACTCATAGAAAATTCAATATTTCGTTTTAATGAAAACAAGGAAAATCTTCTCCCGCAGCAAGTTGTTTTAGCTAATGATAGCTGCTATTTACTCGCCTTTCAAAGCAAACTGCCTTTCGGCAAGAACGAGATAAAAGTATCATCTTTTAGGGATTTTCATAGAAATTGGACAATAGAAAAAACTTTGGATTTCTTTTTGGACGAAATTCCAGAACAGGCAAAAGAAATGTATTTGACAAAATTGGAGCTTATTTCTAATTACTGCTTGAACTTGGAATTCTCTGAGGAAATTGAGAGCAGCAGCGCAACTAAGATAGAGAATTATAGTTTGAAACCAAATGGAGCTATTGAGCATATTTCAAGCTTAATAGACAATCCAAAAGCGCTTTCCATTTATTTGTCTCAAACTGAGGCAATAGGTGCATTAGGCAAAACATATTATCTAACGGTAAAAAACTTAGTGTCAAAAGATGGAATTCCAATCACCAAAGGGGCTGGCAATTGCCTCTCCTTTATTTTTTCAGCCGAGGACCTGGATAATTGCTTTATCTACCCGAACCCGATTCGGTATAGCGAAGCAAATGACATTTTTTTTGGAAATATAACAAAGGAAGCAAGAATTAATATTTATAATTTTGAAGGGAAATTGCTTAAAACCCTTTATACAAACGAGCAAACTGGCGGAGTGTATTGGAACGGTTTAGACGAAAGCAATGAGAAACTTAAGCCCGGCATTTATCTTTTCAACGTCATAGGGCTAAACGAAAGCAATAGAAAAATAGAATCTTCTTTAAAAAAGTTTGCTATTATTCAATAATTTGAAAAAAAATTATGATATTATCAAAAGAATTATTTTATTATTGAAATTTTTGTTAATTTTGAAATTCGTATGAAAAAATATTTATTTTACTATACTGGTGCCTCAAATGGATAATGCAGAAATTGTGAATACCACAAACGAGAATGAATTAACTAATCAAGAAACCCAAGCAGCTCAACAAGAAAGTGCTTCCAATAATATTATTGAGCAAACAGATTCAGCTATCACTGAAACTGCCGCTCAAGAAATTATTGCAGAACAGCCCTTAAGCCCAGAAGCAGCGGACGGTCCTGTTGCAGAAATTAAGGAAAGCGAGGAAATTGCCACTCCTGTTGAAGTTGCTGCTACAACTGTTGCGGCTGGCGAAGAAAGCGCAGCTCCAGCGGTTGAGCCCGATTTAGAAAAGCTTGAAGCTGTGGTAATTGATACTAAGCTTGACGAAGAAAGCGAAAGAAAATCCGCAAGGCAGCAGCATTTTGAGAATGTTTTTCAACAACTTAAATTAGCAAAAGATAATAACGAAAGCATAGAAGTTTTTGTTAAAAGCAGAATAAAAGGTGGCTTGCGAGTTGTTTATGAGGAAATGCCGCTCTTTTTGCCAGCTTCGCATTTTTCTATGAAAAGAATCCCTCTCGAACAAGATTTAAGAGATGTGTGCGGCAAAACTATTGACGTTACAATTCACGAATTAGAAGAAAAAGAAGACGGAAGAAAAACTGTGATTGTAAGCCGGAAGCAGCATCTTTTGAAAAGCACTTGGGATATTTTAAATATTGGCGATTTGATAGAAGGGAAAATCTCCTCTGTTACTTCGTTCGGCGTCTTTGTCGATATTGGCGGGGTTGAAGGGCTAATCCATATCTCTCGCCTTTCACACATCAGAACAGAAGACCCAACAAAAGATTTCAAGCGAGGAGAAACGATTCGCGCTGTCGTAGTCGAGCTGGACAAAGAAAGAGGTAGAATCGGCTTGAGCAGAAAAGAAATTGAAGATTCACCTTGGCAGAATATTGAGCAAGATTTTCCTGTTGGCTCTCTACATAGTGGCATAATAAGAAGATTTACTGATTTTGGAGCCTTTATTGAATTGCGTCCCGGAATTGACGGACTTTTAAGAACTGGCGAGATGTCCTGGACGAAAAGAATTCGCAAACCTTCCGAGCTGTTTAAAATCGGAGACAGCATTGAAACAAGCATTCTTGCTGTTTCAGAGGAAAAACGCTCAGTTACTTTAAGTTTGAAGAGAATTCAGCCAAATCCCTGGAATGATATTGCAGAGCAATATCCGGTCGGCAAAGAATTTGAAGGGGTCGTTTCTTTTGTTATGCAAAAGGGCGCAATCGTTACAATAAACAATGAATTAGATGGCTTTATGCCAAGAAGCAAAATGAAGCAAATAGAAGTTGGAAATAGAATTCCATACCAAGCAGGCGATAAAATTGCTGTAACTATTGCTGATGTTGTTCCGGATAAAGAATCTTTGATATTAGCTCCAGTCTTGGATGCAGCAACTATTGCTGCCGCTCAAAGTAACCAAGAAAGAGCTTCAAGAAAGGGCAATAGACAGCAAAGTCCAATTCCGCCGCAAGTTCAAGGAAAAGATGAATCTGGCACTTTTACACTCAGCGATATGCTTTCCGAGCAAATGAAGGATTCCCTCTTGAGCCAGCCATAAAATTTTTTGATTTGATATTTTAAAAACTCCTTAAATAAACGATGTCCTGCTATCCAAACGATGCAGGACATTTTTATACTTTTCAATTTAGAAAGAGCATCTCTTTTGCGCCTCGAAAGTAAAACATTCTATTAAGTTTCAAAATATTTCTTATTTTTGAATTTTTATTGAATTTAAACTGATATGAGTGAAATTGATATATCAATAATAATTGTAAATTATAACGTCAAGGATTTTCTTTTTCAATGCTTAAAATCAATAGAAAAAGCAGAACAAGGGCTTGGAGTTGAAGTAATTGTGGTTGATAATAACTCTAATGATGGATCTGTTCCATACCTAAGTCCTTTATTCCCAAATGTAAAATTCATTGCACTTGAAGAAAACATTGGCTTTGGGCGTGCAAATAACCTTGGCTTTGAGCAGGCAAGTGGAAAGTATTTTCTTATCCTTAACCCGGACACAATTTTAGAAGAAAGCACTTTGCTTATAATGAAAGCGTTTCTTGATAAAAATCAAGAGGTTGGCATAGCAGGCTGCAAAGTTCTTAACGCCGATGGCAGTTTCCAAGTCGCTTGCCGGAGGGGTTTTCCATCGCCCTGGGTAGCGTTTACAAAGCTATTCGGACTGCAAGCACTTTTCCCAAAATCAAAAAATTTTGCTCGATATAATCAAACCTTTCTTAGCAATGACGAGACCTACTATATAGAATCAATAGCTGGCGCTTTTATGTTTGCTCGTCGAGAAACGATTCAGCAGCTTGGCGGATTTGACCCCGATTTTTTTATGTATGCAGAGGATATAGATCTTTGCTATCGTGCTGGGAAATTGAATTGGAAGGTTGCTTACGTTCACACAACGTCCATAATACATTACAAAGGAGAAAGCACCAAAAGAAGTAGCGATAATGAGCTGAAAAATTTTTACAAGGCAATGGAAATATACGCTCAAAAGCATTATGCAAACTCTTCGTTTTTTCTGTTTATTTTAAAAATTGGCATTCACATTCGCTCGCTTTTAGCGTATTTGAACAAATTCAAGTCAGCTATCTTTTTAATTCTTTTCGATATTTTGGCAATAAATTTTTCACTTCTTTTTGCAACAAAAATAAGATTTGACGATTTCTTTAATTTTCCAGATTATGCTTATCCCACGGTTTTCATTGTGATTACGCTTGTTATGCTCGGCTCAATGGTGTCCATAGGTGAATATTTTGAAGAAAAAAGCTCGGTTAGAAAATCTTTTTTCGCGCTTATGATTACTTTTTTCTTTTTATCCTCCCTTACTTACTTTTTCAAAGAATACGCCTTTAGCCGTGGCGTTCTATTGATGACAATAGCTTTTACCACAGTTTTAACGGCAGTTTATAGGACTAGCGTAAACTCGATAAAAAAAATACGGAACAAGGAAATAGACAAGCGAATTGCTTTCATTGGAATAAACCAGCACTCAGAGCAGATTATCAGAAGATTGAAAACTTTAAACGCGCATAACACTAACATCCTTGGGTTTATTGCAACTGAGCCTTCTTCTTTAACTAATTTTGCAGGTTTTCCAATTATTGGAAATATAAGCTATTTGGAAAAAATAATTGCAGATTTAAAAATTAACGAAATAATTATAACAGATAAATCTATTGCTAATTACGATTTAATAAAAATAATCGCTGGTTTAAAAAGCAGCGGAACGAAATTCCATATTGCTATGGATTATGAAGAAATTATAACTGCGCGAATAATTAATGAAATTACTGGAATAGAGCCAACCTTACCCAAGTATAATATAACGAAATTCAGGTATAAACTTGTGAAAAGAATAGTCGATTTCATAGTTTCAACTGTATTTTTGATTGCAATTTCTCCAATTATTTTTGTTTTTTTTCCAAGAAATAAAGGAATTATCAATAAGTTTTGGAAGGTTTTTATTGGCAAGCATACTTTAATCGGCTTGCTCGATATTAACTCTGAGCTGGCGAGTAAATTTGGCAAAATTGGGTTAATTGGGCTTGCCCATCTTGGGAAAAACGAGTATTCTACACAGCATTCAATCAAGCAGCTTAATGACTATTATTTGCAGAATATGAGTTTGTCTTTGGATATAGACATTTTTTTTAAATATATTTTTAGAAAAAAATAAGTAAATTGATAGTTGTTTTTATTCTTTACAATAAAAAGCAAAATAAGTATTCAATATAAGAATATATGATTAAATAATAAAAATAAATATTTAAAACAATTATTAAATTAAGGAGTTTTTTTTATGAAAATTGGAGCTAAGTTATTATCATCTTACATTGGCATAGCTATTATAGCTGCGGTTTTGGGGATTATTGGCTACTTCGCAATTTCTAAATTAGGCGATAATTTATCCTATATTAAAGGCGAAAGGGTTCCAGCTCTGGAATCATTTTCCGAGGCAAATAGAGATAGAGTTGCCACGCGCGCACTTTCTTTTGAAGCACGAACAGCATTGCTCGAAGAAGGGAAAAGTATTGCTCAAAGACAAGAACTTTTTAAAGGGTTTAGAGAAACAAAAAAAGGGTTCTTAGAGAATGTGGCTAAAAACTTTACTTACATCAATGCCCTTCATTTTGTATCTGCTGAAGGGCAAGCACTGCAAAACAAGTTGCACAACGAGTATGGCAACTGGGTTGACTTGCATAACAAAGTTGGGGCTGTTACCGCCCAGCTGATTGAGGCAAGCAGTCAGAGTGAATTTGACAGCTTGAGCTTAATGTTCCATGAGATAACTGATGATATTATACCAGTCTCCGATACTTTGGGCAACACTCTTTTAACCTTAGAAAGGAATAATTTAGCAGTAACCGAGGATTTAGTTGATGAGTATATCGAAAGTGGAAATAATTCTCGAATCATAATAATCGCTTGTATTTTAATTGCTGTTATCGCCTCTCTTTCTCTTGGCTTTTTTATTACAAAGAATATTACCCGTCCTATTAACGAGTGCGTTAGTGCTGCAAACAACTTGTCCGATGGCATTACAGACATTAGCTTTAACGTTAAAACTAAGGATGAGACCGGAATTCTTATTGAAGCTATGAAAAATATGGGCTCCACAATTTCATCAATGATTAACGATACAAATAAATTGAGCGAGGCAACTATTGCTGGAAAGCTTGACAATCGCGCCGATGCTTCTAAATACAAGGGCGCCTACAATGATTTAGTTAGCGGAATTAATTACACACTTGATTCAGTTATTAAACCTTTGAATATGGCAGCTGAATACGTTGACAGATTAAGCAAAGGTGATATTCCACAAAGAATTACAGAAGAATACAGAGGCGATTTCAATGAAATAAAGAATAATTTGAATATGCTTATCGATTCAAACAATGAAATTGCCAGCGTTTTGGTGAAAATTTCAGAAGGCGATCTTAACGTTGATATTCAAGAACGCTCTTCAAATGACATTTTAGTAAAGAGCGTAAATACTTTAAAAAGCAATATAAATGAAGTTGTGAAGCAATTAATGATACTGCTTGAAGCTTTTAACGAAGGAAAACTTGATGTCAGAGGAGATGCAAGCCGTCTGTCTGGAGCATACTCAGATATGGTTAGAGGCATAAATAATGCTTTTGATGCCGTTATTGGTCCTCTCAACGTAGCTGCTGAATACGTTGATAGAATAAGCATTGGCGACATACCTCCAAAAATTACCGATACTTATAAAGGCGAATTCAACATTATAAAAAATAATTTGAATCAGTGCATTGACGCTTTAAATGGATTGGTTAATGAAATGAATGAAATGTCAGAGCAGCACGAATTGGGAGATATTGACGCAAAGATTGATGCTCATAAATTCCAAGGAACGTATAGACAAATGGCAATGGGAGTGAATGATATGGTGTTCGGGCATATTGCAGTTAAGAAAAAAGCCATGGCTTGCTTTGAAGAGTTTGGCAAAGGAAATCTTGACGCGGAAATAGAAAAATTCCCGGGCAAAAAAGCATTTATCAACGATACAATAGAAAAAGTTAGAGCAAATATTAAATCTTTAATAGACGACTCGATCATGCTTTCCAATGCTGCTGCGGAAGGAAAGCTTGAAACCCGCGCAGACGCAAGCCAACACCAGGGTGATTTTAGAAGAATTGTCGAGGGAGTAAATAACACCTTAGATTCAGTTTTGAATCCGATAAACGAAGCAGTGGATGTGCTAAAGCAAATGGCAGAAGGCAACCTCTCAGTGAAAGTAAAAGGCAACTACCATGGCGACCACGCGATTATTA
This sequence comes from Ignavibacteria bacterium, assembly GCA_012522895.1. Lineage (GTDB taxonomy): Bacteria > Bacteroidota > Ignavibacteria > Kapaibacteriales > UBA2268 > JAAYJM01. The sequence goes on along the minus strand of JAAYJM010000254.1, from coordinate 6,113 downwards.
AAAACGCTTTAAATACTACTGTCGATTTAATGCCGTTTAAAGAAACTATTGCTGTTATGCAAGCTATGGCTGATGGCGATTTGACAAAGCGAATTTTAAGCGATTATAAAGGCGACAGTTTAGCTTTGAAAAATGCTGTAAACGAAACTATTGATTCAATAAGTGAAATTCTTTTACAAGTTCGCACAACAGTTGAAGAAGTAAATCGAGGCGCCTTGCAAGTTTCTGATGCAAGCACAGCGCTTTCCCAAGGTGCCACCCAGCAAGCTGCTTCACTTGAAGAGATAACAAGCTCGATGGCAGAAATTGGCTCACAAACCAAGCACAACGCGGAAAATTCAAACTTAGCAAATGTGCTTACGCTTGAAACACGCGATTCTGCTGAAAAAGGTAATGTGGAAATGAATCAGTTAAATCAAGCTATGCACCAAATCAACGATTCGAGCAAAAATATTTCAAATATTATTAAAGTAATAGATGAAATTGCGTTCCAAACTAACTTGCTTGCCTTAAACGCAGCTGTTGAAGCGGCACGCGCTGGAAGACACGGCAAGGGCTTCGCAGTTGTTGCTGAAGAAGTGCGCAATCTTGCTGCCCGAAGCGCAACCGCTGCCAAAGAGACATCGGAAATGATTGAGAACAGCATAAAGACTGTTGAAACAGGCTCTGCTTTAGCAAGCAAAACCAGCACTGCTTTAGAAGAAATAAAGGGCAGCTCAATAAAAGCAGCTGACATTGTTTCTGAAATTACGACATCATCGAATGAGCAAGCTCAAGGCATAGCCCAAATCAACGAAGGCTTAACTCAGATAGATAGAGTAACTCAAACCAACACAGCAAGCGCAGAGCAGAGCGCATCCGCAGCCGAGCAGCTTTCCGGACAAGCACATCAATTAAGGCAGATGATTGACCGCTTCAAGTTTAGCGACAGCCATTCGAGTTATTCTTCAAATATGGAGAATAGTTATTCTGGCGGCGGGATGGTTTCGGGGCGGAGCCACAGCAGCAACGTTTTACCTGAAAGAACTCATATTGACAGAACGCAGCCCGAGGACATTATTAGCTTAGAAAGCGATGATTTTGGAAGATATTAAAATCATATTTCACAAAAAAAAGGGCTTCTTCCAAGAAGAAGCCCTTTTTCATTTAAAGAAAAGGAATTAAAACTTAAATCCTTTTAGTGCTTTCATATATAATGAGCGTCCATAAGCAGTTTGGTCTTTCGTTTTAATTTGGCTCATAGCGCCTTGCATTTGCTTAATCGATTCGTATTCTTTTTCAGTCATCCAATCAAGCATTTCTTTTTCTATTGTCTTAATATAATCAACTCCATTTTTCAAAACAACAGAGCAAAGCTGAGCAACGTCAGCCCCGGCAAGCATTAATTTAATGACATCTTTGCCGGTGTAGATGCCGCGAGTAGCAGCAAGCTGAGCTTTAATTCTACCTTTTAAAATCCCAATCCAAGTAAGAGGAAGTCTTATTGATGAAGGTTCGCTAAGCCCAATTCGAGTGCTCATTTCAAGCTGATCTAAGTCAATATCGGGTTGATAAAAACGATTGAAAAGGACCAAGGCATCGGCACCAGCTTCATCGAATTTTTTCGCAATGTAAGCAAAATTAGTATAAAAAGGACCGAGCTTGAGCGCAACAGGGATTTTTACAGCTTTTTTCACTGCTTCCAAAATGTCGATATAGGTCTGCTCTATCTTTTCAGATGGAGTATTCATATCGGTCGGGAGATAGTATTGATTTAATTCAATAGCATCGGCGCCAGCTTGCTCAATGCGCTCTGCATAATCTGTCCAGCTACCAATATTAGTTCCATTTAAGCTTGCGATAATCGGAATGGCAACAGATTCTTTTGCTTTGCGAATATGCTCAAGATACTCCTCGGGACCAACGGAATAATCGTCCCATTCAGGAAAGTAAGTAAGCGATTCAGCGAAGCTGTATGTTCCAGCAGTTGTGTGATAATGAAGCTCATACTGGTCGTTAATCAGCTGCTCTTCAAACAAAGAATACAAAACAACAGCTGCGGCACCTGCGTCCTCCATTTTTTTGATATTATCAACATCCTCAGAGATTGGAGACGCAGAAACTACTAATGGACTTTTTAGCTTTTTTCCAAGATAATTTGTGGTTAAATCCATTTTATCCTCCATTTATTATTTATTTTCATTAATATTTTCACTTGCATCGCCATTTACTTTTCTCTCTGCAAGATATTTATAATATTCATACTTAGCATTTATATCTATTTGAGCTTGTTTGTAAAGCGCTCTTGCAATTTCTGGCTTGCTCTTAGTAAGCATTTTGAAGCGGTTCTCGGAGTCCATATACTCTGAAATCGGAATCTTTGGATCTTTCGTATCGAGAACTAATGGGTTTTCTCCAGTTTTTTCTCTTTCTGGATTATAGCGATAAAGCATCCACTGTCCAGAATCTACGGCAAGCTTATGTTGTTTTAGCGGCACTGTCATATCAATTCCGTGAGCAATGCAATGGCTATATGCAATAATTATAGAAGGACCGTCGAAAGCTTCTGCTTCCAAGAAAGCTTTAAGCGTTTGGTCGTCCTTTGCGCCCATCGCCACCATCGCCACATAAACAGTTCCGTAAGACATAGCCATAAGCCCTAAGTCTTTCTTCTTGTTTGGTTTTCCTCCAGCTGCAAATTTAGCAACGGCGCCAAGTGGAGTAGATTTAGATTTTTGCCCGCCAGTATTGGAATAAACCTCTGTATCGAGAACAAGAATATTAACATTCATTCCGCTTGCGAAAACGTGGTCTAATCCTCCGTAGCCAATGTCATAAGCCCAGCCGTCTCCTCCTACAATCCATACGCTCTTTTTGACTAAATAGTCGGCAACGGTTAAAAGTCGAGCTGCGTCATCAGATTTTATGTTTGCAAGGGTTTTCTTAAGCTCTTCAACTCTATTCCTTTGCTCAAAAATTTCAGTTTCATCTTTTTGAGGGCAGCTAAGTATAGCATCAACTAAGCCTTCCCCAATTTGGCTTCTAAGTTTTACAATAAGTTCTCTTGCAATTTCAGTTTGCTTGTCTATTGCAAGTCGATAACCAAGTCCGAATTCAGCATTATCTTCAAATAGTGAATTTGACCAGGCAGGTCCTTTTCCAAATTCATTAACCGACCAAGGAGTTGTTGGGAGGTTTGCGCCATAAATTGAAGAACAGCCTGTCGCGTTTGCAACTACAGCTCTATCTCCAAATAATTGTGATAGCAATTTGATATATGGAGTTTCTCCGCAGCCAGCGCAAGCGCCAGAAAATTCAAAGAGAGGTCTTTGGAACTGCTGATGGCGAATTGCGTTCACTTTAATCTTAGTTCTGTCGACTTCTGGGAGTTTCATAAAGAAATCCCAATTTTCTGCTTCTTGTTTGCGAAGCGGCATTTGAGGCATCATCACAAGTGCTTTTAAGCTCGGATTCGATTTGTTTTTCACTGGGCAGGCTTCCACGCAAACGCCACAACCGGTGCAATCCTCTGGAGCAATTTGCAGTGTATACTTCATTCCTTTCCATTCTTTATCGCGTGCATCAACAAATTTGAATGTCTCCGGAGCATTTGCTAGATCTTTTTCTTCAACTACTTTTAATCGCAATGAAGCATGGGGGCATACAATCGCGCATTTCCCGCATTGAATACAAATTGAAGAATCCCACACTGGAATTTCCAATGCTATATTGCGTTTTTCCCATCTTGTTGTTGCAGTTGGAAAAGTTCCGTCTACTGGAAAGGCGCTTACTGGAATATCGTCTCCGCGTCCAGAAATGATTTCGCCTAACACATTCCTTACAAACTCAGGTGCTGCAGCTGGAACTGGACTTGCAATGTCATATTTTGCTGTGGTTGTTTGTGGATAGTTTACCTCAAAAAGATTGGCTAATGTATTGTCAACAGCTTTCAAGTTCATATTAACAATCTCCTCGCCTTTTCTTCCGTAAGTATGGACAATAGAATCCTTAATCGCTGCAATGGCTTCTTCACGCGGAAGAACACCAGAAATTGCAAAGAAGCAAACCTGCATTACTGTATTAATTCTTCTACCCATTCCACTGTTTTCGGCAACCTCTTGAGCATCAATAGTATATAATCTAACCTTTTTGTTTATAATGTCTTTTTGAATTGTTAAAGGTAAATTATCCCAAAGCTCTTCTTTCGACCAAGGAGCATTAACTAAAAATACGCCACCTTCTTGTATGTTTTTCAGCATATCATATTTTTCTAAAAACAGTGTTTGGTGGCAGGCAATAAAGTTTGCTTTTGAAATCAAATAAGGTGAGTGAATTGGCTCGGGACCAAAACGCAAATGAGAAACGGTCATTGTGCCAGCTTTTTTGGAATCGTATACGTAATAGCCTTGTGTATAGAAATCAGTATTTTCACCAATAATTTTGATTGAGTTTTTATTTGCACCGACAGTTCCATCTGAACCTAATCCATAGAATAATGCACGGACAACTTTGTTGGATTCGATAGAGAAATTTTTGTCAAATGCTATGCTTGTATTAGTTACGTCATCGTTTATACCAACTGTAAAGTGATCTTTTGGCTCTGTTTTAAGCATATTATCGAAAACAGCTTTCACCATTGCTGGAGCGAATTCTTTTGAGGATAGGCCGAAGCGACCTCCAAGAATTTTTGGCAATGTCTTCATTTTGCCCCAGCCCTTTGAAACCCCTTCGTAGCAGGCTTGAACAATGTCAAGATAAAGTGGCTCGCCCGCTGCGCCTGGTTCTTTTGTTCTATCTAAAACTGAAATAGCTTTCACTGTTTCGGGTAATGCTTCCATAAAGCGTTTTACATCGAAAGGACGATACAAGCGGACTTTAACAAGACCCACTTTTTCACCCTGTCCATGCAAATAATTAACAGTTTCTTGGGCGGTTTCGCATCCGGAAGCCATTAAAACGATCACCCTTTCAGCGTCGGGAGCGCCAAAATATTGGAATATTTTATATTCTCTGCCCGTTAATTTAGCAAACTTATCCATTTGCTTTTGAACGATGTCCGGGCAAGCTTGGTAATATTTATTTACAGTTTCGCGATTTTGGAAGAAAACGTCCGGGTTTTGTGCTGTTCCGCGAAGGACTGGTGCCTCTGGCTTAAGAGAACGTTTTCTATGCTCTGTAACTAAATCATCATTAATCATTTCGCGCAGAACTTCGTCTGGCAATATTTCAATTTTCGATTCTTCATGAGAAGTGCGGAATCCATCAAAGAAATGTAGGAAGGGGACTCTTGCTTCAAGTGTGGATGCTTGAGCGATTAAGCCAAAGTCCATTACTTCTTGAACTGATGCTGCCGATAGTAATGCAAAACCTGTTGCACGGGCAGCCATAACGTCACTATGATCTCCAAATATTGAAAGAGCGTGTGCTGCAATACTTCTTGCTGTGATATTAAAAACTGTTGATGTAAGCTCGCCTGCAATTTTATACATATTAGGTATTTTAAGAAGCAAGCCCTGAGAAGCGGTAAAAGTAGTGGTTAAAGCTCCTGCTTGAAGCGAGCCGTGAACGGCGCCTGCGGCTCCGCCTTCGCTTTGCATCTCACAAACAGTTGGAACGGTCCCCCAAATGTTTTTTATGCCTTTCGATGCCCATTCGTCAGCCCACTCGCCCATATTTGAGGACGGAGTAATTGGGTAAATGGCGCATACTTCATTCACACGATATGCAACATAAGCCGCTGCTTCATTACCGTCAATTGTTTCAAACCTTTTTTTTAACATTCTGCGTATCTCCAAATTTTAAATGCAAAATATATTTTATCTAATTCGTTTAGCTTCCAATAAAAATACAAATTTACGAAATTTTATACTAATTTGTAAATTTTTTAATAAGTATTTTTCCTTATTAGATTAAATGATTTCTGATTTTAAAAAATTTTTGCTAATTATTGCCGGTTCATTCTCTTTAATTCTGGGATTGATAGGAATTGTAATTCCGATCCTTCCTACCACTCCTTTTCTTTTACTTTCTGCAGCCTGCTTCTTTAAAAGTTCAGACAAACTTTATAACAAATTAATTTCATCTAAATATCTTGGCTCTTATATAAAAAATTACCGTGAAAAGAAAAGTGTGCC
>JAAYJM010000253.1 GCA_012522895.1 Ignavibacteria bacterium | reverse complement strand
GAAATATCTGTTTTTGCATTATCAATTTTTTTCTTATTTTTATTTATAATAAAAGTTATACTTTTTAAAACAGTGAGCAGAAAAAAAGGGACAATTAAAAAATAAGAAGACACAACGGTATCGAACCTGAAACCGAAGCAAAAGCTGTTTAATAAGTGATATGGTAAATCGGGAATGCTTTTTAATTCACTAATCTGGCTAAATAAAAGAACTATTCTGAACAAGGAAAACAGAATTAAGCCGCTTAGATAGACAAAGAAAATAAAATTTATATGATTATATTTAGTCTTCATATTTTTTAATTTAAAAAAACAAAATTACAAAATGAAATAGAGTTTTTAGAACTTTTTGCAAATAAATAGATTGATTTAGTGGTAAATTGTATTTTTGTTTGCGGATTGAGCTTGGAAGCGAAATTAATTACAAGTGGAGAAGTTGAAAGAGTTGATAAAAATAGAGGAGCTAAATATATATTAACATAGGACGAATATTATTATTAAGTCGTTTTTTTATTGACAAAAATTGTTCTAAAAAATCAATGAATGTCAATGAATGTCAATAAAATGTCAATAAATATCTGTAAGTCTTTATTTTTCAATATAATTTTATTGACGCAAAAAACTGCAAATATTAAGGAATAAACGAAAATTGTTGTCAAATAAAAGGCAAAACGAAACGAACACAAAGCTACTTTCCAAATTAGGCTTATACACGACGACCTGCATAGTGCTTGGCGCGGTGATTGGCTCCGGGATTTTTAAAAAGCCCGCTTTAATGGCATCGCAACTCGGCTCAGCTGAGCTGTTACTCGCTGTTTGGATTATTGCAGGTGTGATTACTCTGTTTGGCGCTTTGACAAATGCAGAAATTGCAAGCTTTATCACAGAAACGGGAGGACAATACGTATTTTTCCAAAAAATGTATGGTCGATTTACTGCTTTCCTCTATGGCTGGGCGATTTTTGCAGTTATTCAAACAGGCTCCATTGCTTCGATTACTTATATTTTTTCTGAGTATACAGAATTTTTTTTCCAGCTCCCGCGCTTTTCGCCAGAAATTGAAAAAGCAAGCCTAATCAGTATCCCTTTCATTGGGAACATTTATCCTTTGGATAATATAGGGGTTAAGCTTTTAACGATATTTGTAATTTTTTTTCTTAGCGCAATCAATTATTGCGGAGTTGTTTTTGGTAGCGCTGTTACAGGTATTTTTTCTACTTTGAAAGTTTTGGTAATCTTGCTGCTTGTTTTGGTGGGTTTTCTATTTGGAAATGGTTCTTTTGGGGAGCTTGAGATAAGCGTAGTAGGAAAAGTTACAAGCAACCCTGCAATGTTTGGAGCTGTAATTGCCGCTCTTTCTGGAGCTTTTTGGGCTTACGATGGCTGGAATAACATTACTTACATAGCGGGCGAGGTTAAAAAGCCACAACGAAATATCCCGCTGGGAATTATTTTTGGAATCTCAATGGTGATAGTGATTTATCTGCTAATCAATTTGGCGTATCTTTACGTTTTGCCAATAGATATAATGGCAAAATCCACTTTGGTAGCCTCAGATCTTGCGCAAAAGGCAGTAGGTCCGATTGGTGCAGCAATAGTCGCAGCAGCTGTGATGATTTCCACTTTTGGAACATCAAATGGGACAATAATGACAAGCGCCCGAGTGTATTATGCGATGTCAAAGGACAGTTTGTTTTATAATTCTATTGGCAAAGTCCATCCAAAGTTCCGCACCCCTGCAAATTCATTAGTTTTACAAGCTGTGTGGTCATCGATTCTTGTTTTAAGCGGCACTTTTGATATTTTAACAGATATGTTGATTTTCGTTAGCTGGGTTTTTTATGCACTTGGAGCCTTTGGAGTTTTCGTGCTAAGGAAAAAAATGCCGGAAGTCGAAAGACCTTATAAAGTAATTGGTTACCCTTACATTCCAGCTATTTTTGTTAGCTTTGCATTTCTATTTGTAATTTTCACTTTATATAACGATATTGTAAATTATCAAGAAAACAGAACGGAAATAATAAATTCAGTTTTTGGAATTTTTCTTGTTTTATCTGGAATTCCTTTTTATATTTACTTTTTGAAAAAGGAAAAGCTTAATTAAATAAGTTATAAACGAAAGATGAGGTAAAAATGGCATCATTAGTTCTTTCAATACACTCTAAGACGCCGGAGTTAAGGAAAATAGAAAAAGTAGTAAATGCTTTGCAAGAGGGCGCAGTTATTTTATACCCTACGGATACAGGGTTCACCTTGGGATGTGAGCTTTCTAATAAGGAAGCAATTCAGAGGATTAGGGCTATACGTAGAATATCAGATTCAAAAGCAATGACCTTCCTTTGTAACTCGCTTTCCAATATCGCAGAATTTGCAAAAGTCAGCAATACTGCTTATAAAACTATTAAGGCGTTGATACCAGGACCTTATACTTTTATTTTGCCAGCTTCCAAATTAGTGCCGAAATTTGCACAAGACCCGAAAAGAAATACTGCCGGAATTCGCGTTCCGGACAATGTTTTGTCGCAACTTTTACTTAAAGAAAATGGGGCGCCAATTATTTCAATTAGTGCAAAAAATGATGAGGTTAAAGAAGCTTTTACCCCAGACGACATTGTAGAAGTTTTTTCAAAGCACGTTGATGTGGCAGTTCGTTCAGATTCATACAGCTTTGTTGGTGAGTCCTCGGTTATAGATATGACAACAGACGAATTTAGCATTTTCAGGCAAGGGGCTGGCTATGAAAAGTTAACTAATTTTTTGGAGGAAATAGAAGAATAGTTTTGCAGAAGTCAACAAAGTAGTATTTTTTTGCAGTATATCCCGCGAGGATTAAATTTTAAAAAATGAAGAAATAATTTAATCCTCGAGGGATAAGCTGAATAGCAGCGGACTTTAATTATTTAGCAATTAATAGAAATATGGAAGGTCAAAAATCCATACTTGAAAAAATTCAAATTTATTTAATGAAAAGCAAAATTTATGATAGAAATAATTCGCAAGCATAATAGCACAAAAGACAAAGCAATTTTAACTATTGATAGCTTTTTAAATCAATTAATGCAGCAGGATTTTCCTGGCGGAATTAAAATAAAAGAGCCAGTAAAACAGTGGAATGGCGATATTATGTCCTTTAAATTTAAAGCAAAAAAGGGATTTTTCTCTGCTTCAATAGAGGGACAAATCAAAGTAGATGAGCATAGCGTTAGCTTAACCTCACAACTCCCAGGCATAGTCTCATCTTTTGTTTCTGAAAATCTTATAACAAATGTCATTAATGAGCAATTTGATAAATTATTTGCAGGTTAATTGCTTTTTTGATTTTAAAGATAAAAGAAAATGGAAATAAAAAATGTTTTTGTCCTTGGCGCTGGGACTATGGGGAATGGCATTGCCCATTCTTTTGCTCAGCACGGCTTCGAGGTCCTTTTATGCGATATAAAAGAGGAATCGCTTAAAAATGCGATCTCAAATATTGAAAAAAATTTAAGTCGCCAGCTGAAAAAAGGCACTATCACTCAAAATGAATTTGAAGCTACGCTCAAAAGAATTAAAACGACAAACGATTTAAGCAGTGCAAAAGATGCGGACTTTGTAATTGAGGCTGCAATAGAAGATAAGGAAATAAAATTCGAGCTTTTTAAAAAGTTAAGCAGGATTGCGAAAAAAGGCACTATTTTAGCAACAAATACTTCAACTATTTCAATTACTGAAATCGCAGCGAAAACGGCTAAACCCGATAAAGTAATTGGTATGCACTTTATGAATCCCGTGCCGATGATTAAGTTAGTGGAGCTGATTTGCGGAATGGAAACAAGCGAGCAAACTAAAGAAATCGTGCAAAAGCTTTGTTTAAAATTAGATAAAGTTCCAGTTTCTGCAAATGACTACCCGGGCTTTATTATAAACAGGATATTGATGCCTTTTATAAACGAGGCAATTTTTTCTTTAATGGAAAATCTTGGCACTATTGAGGATATTGACGCTGCCGCTAAACTTGGCTTTGGGCACCCGCTTGGTCCCTTTGCTTTAGCTGATTTAATTGGCTTGGACGTTGTGCTTGCTATAATTGAAGTGCTTCATAAAGACATTGGGGATCCAAGATTTAGGCCCTCGCCACTGCTTAAAAAAATGGTTGCCGCCGGCTTTTTAGGTAGAAAGTCCGGGAAGGGTTTTTATGATTATTCTATCGATCCGCCGGAGCCAGTTAAATTATAAGGTTTTTATATTAAAGAATTTATTAAAGTATTAGCAATTAGTCAAACAGTCTGTTCAATTGCTCGTATATTTAAAGCGTGCTATTATTCAACTTATCCCGCTGGGATTAAATTATTGTAGTTTTTTATAATTTAATCCCTTTCGAGATATATCCCAAAAAAAGTTTATTCTGTTATATTTTTAAAAAGTAAAATAATTTGGGTGTTGAATAGAAACAGGCACTGAAGCCTGTCCTACTTATTAGTAGTTCAAGCATCTTTGCTTGAATTTATTTTTATAAACATTTTAAAAATCACAGCTCATTTACTAATTCCTTAAAAACATCGCCCCTATGCTCAAAATTTGCAAACATATCAAATGATTTGCAAGCTGGAGCAAAAAGCACGACATCACCCGACTCGGCTTCATTGTAAGCTGTGCTGACTGCGTCCTCAAAACTATATTCGCGCTTGCACTTTGTGAAAGTGCAGTAGTGATTGAAAATATTATCTTTTTCTTCACCAATGCAAATAATCGCTTTCACCCTTTGTTTTACTAAATCATCAAGTGCTGAATAATCGTTCAGATCGGCACGCCCACCTGCAATCCAGACAATAGGTTTTTCGTAACTGGATAGGGCATACCAAGCTGCGTTGATATTCGTTGCTTTGGAATCGTTAATAAAAGAAATGCCGTTGAGCTTACGAACAAATTCAAGTCTATGCTCAACTCCTTGAAATTTCATAAGTGAATCGCGAATATTCTCGTTTTTCACTTCAAAGGCTCGGCAGGCAAGTCCTGCTGCCATAGCATTATAACGGTTATGAACCCCCGCAAGGGATAACTCATTTAAAAACATTATTTTCTCCTCTTTATGCTTATTTGGAAAGCGTATTGCTAAACTTGAGTCTTTACAATAAATCCCATGCTGCATTGGGTTTATTGAAAAATAGTCAAGTTGTCCCCTCGCAAACGCTCTCGCTTCTAATGTTTGCTTATCATCATTATTCAAAATTAGCAAATCTTTTTCATTTTGATTAGAAAATATTTTAAATTTTGCTTTTTTATATTCTTCGATTGAGCCGTGATAATAAAGGTGGTCGGGAGAAATATTTAAAATAATTGCTATGTTTGGACGAAATTTTTCTATTCTATCTAATTGAAAACTACTCGCTTCAATCACTAAAATTTGCTCTTCATCTATATTTCCAACTAAATCGGAAATGGGCTTCCCAATATTTCCGCAAGCAATGGCTTTTCGTCCAGAATTATTTAAGATGAAAGTAATTAGCTCTGTTGTCGTTGTTTTTCCGTTTGTGCCAGTAATTGCTATACTTGGATTTTTTAAAAATTGAGTTGAGAACTCCAATTCAGAAATAATTTTTATATTTTTTTTCTCAGCTTGCTGGATAATCCAAGCATTGGGCGGAACGCCGGGCGAGCTAATTATAAAATCTGCAAACTCAATCGCTTTTTCTGTATTTGCCCCAAATTCACATTCGATATTATTTTCTTTTAAAATTTCTTGCTCTTTTTCATAATTTTCTTTGCTATTTGATTCGCTTAAAAAAACATTGTTTCCTTTCCTTTTTGCTAAAAGGGCGGCTGATATACCGCTTTTACCTGCTCCGATTACGCTGATATTCATATTTTTATTTAAACATAAAATTATTTAATTTTGTTTTTTATTTAATTTAAAAATACTGAAAAAATGGCATTTTTACCAATATATAATTGTTACCACCCAACAATGAAGCAAAGCACAGAAGATGTAAAGGAGATTGACGGAGATATAAAAAAACTTGTCGATGATATGTTTGAGACTATGTATAGCGCTGATGGTATTGGACTTGCGGCAAATCAGGTGGGTATTTCAAAATCCTTAGTTATTATTGATACCTCGGCTGCTACGAATGAAGAAGACCCAAAGCATGTTTTAATTAATCCAGAAATAATTTCCTTTTCCGATGAAGAAAATGAGTTTCAAGAGGGCTGTCTGAGCGTGCCAAAGTTTTTTGAAAATGTTATAAGACCAAAAAAAATACTGGTTCGTTATTGGGATTTGAAAGGGAAGGAACATAAGTTTGAAGCAGACGAACTGCTTGCACGCGTTATGCAGCACGAAATCGACCATTTGAATGGAATTTTATTTTACGAAAGATTGACCCCAATTCGCAAAACTTTGTCAAAATCGAAACTGAATAAAATTCGCAAAGGAATAACGAAGCCAGATTACGAAATGGTATATTAGCGGGCAAATCGCTCAAATTAAAAATGCTATTCAATTTTAAAAATTTGAATAATAATCCTTTTCAATTTTTCTTAAAATAATGTAGAAATCCTTGCCTGTTTTGGTTGCATAAACTAATGAGAACTGCTTTGCTTCCTCCAAGCTATCTGTTGTTAAATTGCCAAATGCGTTAATTCCATTTCCAATAATGATCGGTGCGGTAAATAGTTGAAGTTCATCGACTAAATTGCTTTCTAAAAATGAAGAAAATATTTTTGCCCCACCTTCAACCATAATGACAGACAAATTGTATATTTTAGTTAAATTAGAGATTGCATCGCCCACTTCAATGAAGCCATTCCTATTTGTTTCGCAAGGAACTACTTTTATTCCGGCAACTCGAAGCGTTTCAGCTTTCCTTGTGTGCTCAAGCTCTTTTTTGCAGCAAACAACTGTTTTCGTTCTTTCGCTGTCAATAAAATTTGTTAAGCTAAGCGGAAGCGATAGCTCAGTATCAAAAATTACTCGGATCGGGTTTCGCCCTTCTACTGCACGAACCGTGAGCTTTGGGTCATCGAAAGAAGCCGTTCTTTTTCCGATGATTACGGCATCGACCTCGCTACGGAGCTGATGAACTTTCTTTCTGCTTTCCTGCCCGGTAATCCATTTTGATTTCCCTGTGGAGCTTGCGATGCAGCCATTTAGAGATTGAGCAACTTTAAGAATAATGTAAGGAGAGCCGGTTCTTATGTGCTTGGTGAAAAAGCGATTAAGCCATTGGCACTCGTTTTTGCAAACATCTGTTATAACTTCAATTCCAGCATCGCGGAGCGCCTGCACTCCTTTCCCATTCACTTCTGGATTCGGATCGAGCATTCCAATTATGACTTTTTTTATTTTTTTTTCAATAATAAGTTCGGTGCAAGGAGGCGTTTTGCCTTGATGAGAGCAAGGTTCTAAATTCACCAGCAAAGTTGTGTCGGAAAAATCTTCAATTTCCGCATTTTTAATTGCCTCGCGCTCGGCGTGCGGGGCGCCAAATTTTTTATGCCAGCCAGTTGAAATAATTTTGCCATCGCGCAAAAGGACTGCCCCAACCCTTGGGTTTGGGTTCACATATCCGCTTCCTTTCATAGCAAGTTTTAAAGCAAGTTGCATCGCTTCTTCGTTTGTCATATCATTTCCATTGAAATTGAATTGTCGATGTATAGTGCTTTGGCTTGGCTGGTATGGTTAAATTTGCAGTGTAGTTACCAGCTGCCGCTCTGCTGCCGCTGTTTGTTTGACCATTCCATTCGATAGAGTATTTATAGTTTTCTCCTACTTTTTCGGGTTTTACGTTCATAATCACTTGAAGATAGTTCATTCCAAAATTTGAGTTCCAAATAAGATTTCCCTTAGCGGAAAATATTTCTACGCGAAAATCCTCTGAATTTGGCAAATACTCATTTGGAACATCAGCAAAGCGCGTCGCAATAAGTGAAAACTCAGCGCCGCCATCGTCCATAAGTGAAATAGATGGAACAAGTTCCATTGCTTCCTCGCTTTGATTCTTTTTTGTGTCAACAGAGCTGCAAGATAGAAAGATAAAAAAAATCAAAAGAAATGAAGTTTTTCTCATTTTTTTTAGAAAGAAAATTTACAAACTACTTTAAGGCAAAATTAAGAAAAATAGTTGAATTTTTTTTATTTGACTTAAAATTTGATTTGTTTTAAAAAGGAATGCAAGAAAATCTGAACAAGCACTCTTATTTCTTGCATATAATTTGCTTTTCGCTTCGAGCAGCACTTTTTCTAAAAAATTTCATTCCACTTTTTGGGCAGGCATCAATGCAATTCCCGCAGGCAATACATTCTTTATTGTCCAAGATTTTTTGATTATCAATTTGGGAAATAGCTTGAATATCGCAGCTTTTCAAAGCTAAGTTGCAGCCAATACAATTTTCGCTTGAGCCGAGAATAGAAGCACCCGGTATTTTCGCAACCCAGCCAAGGAACAATCCTATTGGGCAAACACCCTTGCAAAATGGACGATACGAAAAAACTGAAATAAGAAGCAAAATAGCTAAGAGAGCCCAGTTCAATGTGCTTGCTCCATAACCTAAGTTAAACGCAAGGCGAAAAGGGTCGAATTTTTTGCAAAGATATTCTGGAACTATAAATAGTTGAACGATTAAGGCGAGAGTGAAAAAATAACGAAGGTATTTTAATATCGTTTGCGTTTTTTGACTTTCTAAAAATGCTATTTTTTTGTGCGAATAAATAAACTCTTGCAAAGCGCCGAGATGGCAAACCCAACCGCACCAAACTTTCCCAAAGATATAAGTTATTGGTATTAAAGCGAGAAACCAAATCATATTCACAAAATGGCTTTCAGCTCCAGCAAAATAAATGAAAATTTGGCTCATACTTGAAATTGGGCAGGGACAGGCGCCATTATAAAATCCCAGCACAATAAGTGATATTAATAGAATTAAAAATCTGAGCTTGCGTGTGGGGGCGAATCTGAGTAGAAAACCGCTAATAACGGTTAGCGTTAATGCGAAAATGGTGATGTTTAGCCGCTTGTAAAAGCGGGCGTCTGAATATGAGTCGCCGTCTTTTCCATTGCAATTTTCACAAGCAGAGCTGCTTTGGGCGCTGCTATCGCTGTATGGAATAAATTCTTCAAACTCGTCCTCAAATTCAGAGTTCTCTATTGAATAGACGGGTAAAGCAGTTGAAAAAAGGAAAATTAAATAAAACAGTGCTATCGCCTTTTTACTCATTTTAGCTCTTTGCTACTTTAACGGAAAAGGTTTTTCTGCCGCCTTCTTTGTCGCAAGTTCTTATTACCCGCATAGTTGCTTGATTGCTTTTGCTGTTCTCAATTTTTAATTTAAGCTTTCTTTCAAATACTCCGCTACTTGGTTCCGACCAGCGTGTTGCACTTAAAATCTTAATTCCTTTTTCTTCAAACTTGACTTTATTAATATCTTCTGGGCAAACCCTGTGTGTATTGTGGATTTTTACTTTTAAAACAAGCTCTTCTCCCGCTTTGTATTCAGCTTTTTTATTGTTTAATACGGAAAAATATATATCGCAAGAAAAGACATTGCTTGCAAAAAAGAATAGAAAAAGTATGCTGAAAAAGAATTTATTTAAATTTATCATAACATTTCAATATTATTGAACAGTCAGATAAATGACGAAATTAAGCTCAAATTATTTTTTGATGAATTTAGAAAGAGAATAGGAATAAAAGGAATTTGGAACAATCAATTAGAACAGGAAAAAAGCGCTTGTAATTTTTAGAAAAATGAAAGCCAACCGATGATTTTATTTCATCGGTTGACTAAATGGTAAAGCTACATTGGAGTAATTATAAGGACTTGCACCGTTCTGCTAAGATGGCGCCCAATTGGACTATTATTGTCAAAAATTAGAATGTCCTCGCCTATTGGTATAAGCTCAGTTTGGTTGTCTTTAACTCCTTTTGAAAGTAAGAATTTTTTAACTTCTTTCGCCCGGCGCTCCGCTAAAGATTTGTTATAGTTTTTGTCGCCAATTCTATCGGTATAGCCAAAGATTTTAACGGTTGAGTTGAATTTTATTTCTGGCATAACATATTTATTTAAGATTTCCAAATCTGGCTTTGAAATTTCAGCTTTATCGAAATCGAAAAGAACTAAGCTAAATTTAGAAATAATTTTGTCTTGCATCTGCTCAGTCTTTTTCTTTGATTTTGAAATAAATTCAATTGGAATCGTTCCGGTAAAAGATTTTTTTAAGCCCGATTCCGCTTCGGCATAGAATCTATATTCAACAGGCAATTCATTGCTTTGCAGTAGGTTAGGATAAATAGACCATTGCAATGGAACAGGCTCTCCGCTTCCCTCGAACTTTTGCAATTCTTTTCCAGCTTGGCTTATTTCAAGAGTCCAAAGGCTTACAGCCCCGCTTGATTCAATTATCGGATCAAACTCAGCAAGGTTTGGTTCGGCAATGGTTTGGCTCTCGCTGTCAATAATAATTGGAGCAAGTATTTCCGGGTTTGTCGAAGAAAATTCAACTCTGCGGTTTTCCTCTATTCCATCATCAACTTTCACTGAAGAGGGTTTGCTGGGAAGACCAAGTTCTTTTATTTGAATGCGATTTGCTGAAATGTTATATTTTCTTACAAGATAATTTTTAGCATATTCTGCTCTTTCAAGAGACAAACTTTTATTGCTTCCTTCCTTTTTTCCGTCATTGGTTCCGGTTATAGTTATTTGCGAGTTTTCTTGTTCTTTCATTCTGGTTCCAATAATATCAAGGGTAGCAAGGTTGATTTTCATTGCACTTGCTTCTAAATTTTGGATTTCAAATTCACCCGGTGTTGCTTGATCGTAAATAACCTGAGTTTTGCTTGTTGTAGTTGCTTGATTTTCTGGGAAAAAGATGTATGGCACAAGCGGGAATTGCTCTAAATATTTTACTTCCTCAACTTTTATTTTCTTGATTGGCTGCGTGTTTCCATTGTCATCATAATAACGAACAGCGTTCATTCCAAGGTTTAAAAATGTTTTTTCGTCTTCAACTATTGAGCCCTCTTTTTCTTCGCCAATTCCAAATGTCAAATTCACTCCGAGTCGCAACTGGGGAATATCCCAAGATTTAAAGTTATCGTTTGAGGAAACTGATGTGAGCGGAATGCGTAAAGAAAGCTCTGGCGAAAGATATACTTTTTCTGACAGCTTAAAAGTATAGCCAACTCCTAAGCCAAGAGCAGCCCGAAAGCTTGCATCTGGAATGTCGCTTTCAGCCACAAGCTCCGAGCCATCGCTTTCAATATCAAAGCTTTTTGAAAATGGAATACCAAGCTCAAGTCCTCCCATTAGATAAAGAGGACGGATAGGGAAAAGATTATAAAGCTGGACTGCCGGGGTGATTTCAAAGCTCGAAAGAGAAGTGCTTAATTTATAGCTCTCTTTTTCTAATGCACCATTAAGCATATTGTAAGCTAAACGCCCCGATATTGTAATAATATCGTTAATTGGAAAATTGCCAATCAGCCCGACTGATGCGCCTATTCCATTTGCGTTTTCGTCAAACAGAATAGGACTTCCCCCTACAATCGGATAGGAAAAAGAGGGGGAGTGCATATTGTAGTTTAGATTTAAACTTGGTCCTATATTAATTGGCTGGCGAAAATTGCTTTCTTCAGCTTCGCTTAAATTGAGAAAAGCAAATAATAATAGGATTGCCAAGGCAGAAAACTTAGTTCTAATCATAATGACCTCAATTAAATAGTATTTGGATTTTATTAAATAATTATTTTTTTTTATTAGATTTGTATTACATCTTAAACGTAAAACGATTATTTAATATTAATATTATTATAAATTTGGGAGATAGTATAATGAAAAGGATAATAGCAATTATTGGGCTTATCGTCTTTACTGCATTGCCATCGTATTCGCAATTAGCTATTGGACTCTTTGCAGGCTCTTCAACGCCGAACGATAAAATTAACGATGTCTATAATGAACAGACCATTAAAGATATTGATGAGTTTGTGAGCTTGGGAACGCAAACCGGATACCACTTTTTTGCTAAGCTTCGCTATCCAGTGTCGGAGAGCTTTACTTTTGTTGGAGGAGTGGGCTGGCACCGTTTTCCCGAAACATTTCTCGATGTTATTCTTCCAGATTCAGATGAACCTGCTGTAAGACTTTCAACGGTGCAGAATGCATTTCCTATTTCAGCTGGTTTAAATCTTTATTTAACAAGGTCTTTGATAAGTGTTTATGGAGTAGGGGAGCTGAGCTATAATTATATTTTAAACTCTGTCGATGTGTATAAGGGAAAACTTTCAGTTCCAATAAATAAATCTCCTAAAGATAGTCGTGTTGGCTTTGGACTTGGTGCTGGCATAGACCTTGATTTACTTATTATGGAAGCAAACATTGAAGCTAAATACAATATGCTTAATTTAATAGGCAAACTCGATAATGAACCAGCAAAAACCTTAT
>JAAYJM010000252.1 GCA_012522895.1 Ignavibacteria bacterium | reverse complement strand
AAGATGGACAGAAACAATATCTAGTTCCATATACATAAACCCATAATGAATCAATTAGTGGATATTCCTTTTGAATCTCATTAAAGGAATATTTAAAAGTATTATTATTAAAAATATTAGTATCCATAAAATTATACAAGTTCAAATAATAATATTTTTTTAAAATTTTTGAAAGATTCGAATCATTAAAACCGTAAAGGACAGAGTCAGAAATATTCGTTGATAATTCAATTCTTTCTTTTTCCTCTAAACCATTTTGAAAATAAAAAAAAGAAATAAAAGAAGCAATAATAATCAATGTTAAAGCAATTATAATTTTTTTCATATCAATCTTATACTAATTAAAAATGATGTAAATTAGTAAAAATAATTTTATTTACGAGTGATTTTTGAAAGTAGATGAACTCCACTATGGAAAGTGGAGTCTATCTTTTCTATTTCAAAGGACATTGCTAATCGTTTGCTTTGCAAAATGCAAAAGTAGAAAATTTTGAGCTACTTCCCAAATTGAATTTTGGAAGGATATTATCTTCCCAAGTTCAAATGGGAAGCAGGAGAACTACTTTAAAAATCATATTTTACATTCACAATGCTTAAATTCATTTTATCATATTTGTTGGAAAAAACTGGAAGCAAGCCGGAAGGCTGAAAATTAATTTTTAAATTGTTTAAAGAGTAATCGCTTTTAGATTTATCAGATAAAGAGGAATACAATCCAGCAAGACCCAAAACGCTTCCTGCTGCCCCGGCACTTAAAATAACGCCGCTATCATTTGAGAATAAATAGCCAAGTCCAGCGCCAAATAAAGCGCTTGCTATCGTTCCTAATTCAACTAACACTCCGTTTCCATCAGAAAAATCTTTTTCTTTATTCAAATAATGTCCAAGGAAAAGCCCTCCAAGGGAGCCGAGAATCGGGAACAGTGCAACATTGTCGTTGAAATTAGTATTTGCTAATACTAAAAGCGAAACGGGGACATACCCTCCGACAAGTCCAAAAGTAGTAACAACAAAAGCATCACCGGGTGTGTAGTGGTACTTATTAGCCATTATTGAGCCTACATAATAGCCTGCTGCTGTCCCGAGCAAAGCAGAAGCCGCCCAATAGGATTTAACTTTATCGCTACTATACAAGCCGAGTGTAGCAGCTAATCCAAAGCCATAAGCTGTTCCAAAACTTGCAGTAGAGGTCATTATGTCAGTATACCCTTTATATAAATTCTTTCCAGCAATAAACCCTGCTACCAGCTCAGCCACACTGACTCCAAGCATTGTAGCTAATCTTTCATCTTTATTATCTCCATTAAACAGCTCGTAGAATAAGAATCCATGAAGTATACCTGTCGCTCCGCCATAATTTGAAAGTTGAGCCTGTGAATAGCTAAGATCTCTTCTTTCTGAAATAAAATAAGGAACGAGGAAACCAGCCGCACTTGTGAGAAGATAGGTTGCTACAGCTGATTTGCCATCTATATCAAAAATTGTTGGTATAGCCCAGCCATAAAAGCCTAAAGAAAGGCAAGTTGTTCCTACAAGCCAACTTGGTCTTCCATCTCTGTCCAGTGAAATTGCGCTATCCTTCTTTTGAAAGGCAGTGCTTACTTTCTTCTTTAAATCAAGGTATGCAGCGGAGTCAAGGGCAACTCTGTTTTGATGCAACTTATTATTTTGTTGGTATTGAATTACGAGAAAAAAAGTGTTTTCATCGCTTTGAAACACTCTTGCTTCTTTGAAGCCAGGGTATTCCGTGAATAAATTCAAATTTTCATTTAGCTCAGCATTGATAAACTCTATTTTGTTCTCCTCATCAAAAAAAACAGAAATTTCTTGAGCTGAAGCATAAAACGAGGCAAAGATTATAATTATTAATGAGTAAAAGTTTTTAATCCTCATATTATTTCTAAAATAATTTAAAAATAATTTGCTTTATTTGATTTT
>JAAYJM010000251.1 GCA_012522895.1 Ignavibacteria bacterium | reverse complement strand
GTAGAAAAGATTGAGCGAATTCAAGTTGATGAAGAAGACGCAAGTGCAATAAGGTTTCGCTTCCCTGAGCCACCTCCAACGGGACGTTTAGTGCTGGAAGCGAAGGGCATTTCAAAAAGTTTTGACGACAAAGAAGTTCTAAATAATGTGGATTTTTCTTTGGAAAGGGGAGAAAAAGTTGCCTTCGTTGGAAGGAATGGAGAAGGAAAAACTACTTTTACAAAAATTTTAACTAAATATATTGATTTTAATGGCACTTTGAATTTTGGAAACAACGTTAAAATCGGCTATTTTTCGCAAATGGAAACCCTGAATTTGAACGAAGATTTGACGGTTTTTGAAACTATTGACAGAACTGCAACAGGCGAAATTAGAACGAAAATCCGTTCTCTGCTTGGCGCTTTTCTTTTCAGCGGCGATTCGATTTCCAAAAAAGTGAAAGTTCTTTCTGGAGGAGAGAAAGCCCGTTTAGCTATTGTTCGTCTGCTTTTGCAACCAATCAACCTGCTAATTCTTGACGAGCCGACAAGCCATTTCGATATTATTTCAAAAGACGTGCTTAAAAGCGCATTATTAGATTTTAAGGGCAGCTTGATTATTGTTTCTCACGACAGGGAATTTTTGCATAATTTAACAGATAAAATTTACATTTTTAAAAACAAAAATATAGAGCATTTTGCTGGCGATATTTACGATTACATTAGCCTTTTAAATTCAGAGCAGGAAACAAGCAAAGTCCAAAAAAGCTACGAAAATTTTCCCAACTTAGAAAAAGAGCAAGCTGACAAAATCAAGCGTGAAGAAAAAAAAGTAAAGCAGCGGAATGTAAATAGAATTAGAAAAGACATAGAAAAATGTGAAAATAAAATCGAAGTAATTGAAAGCAAAATCAAGGAGTTCGATGAATTATTTTTAAGTCAAGATTTTTACAATGACGAGGAAAAGGTAAAAAACACGAAAATTGAATATAAGGAATTACAAAGCCAACTCGATTTAAAAATGAATGAATGGACTGCGCTGAACGAAAGCCTTGAAGACATTGCATAGCTTTATAATTTCTGTAATTTTTACTGATATAAAAAATATGTTTGAACCTTGATTTTCTTGAATAAAGATTTTCTTGATTAATTTTTTTTAGCACGCTAAACGAAGTCAAGCGCCTTGAAATAATTATTATAACAAGACACACGTTTCATATATGAATAAAAACAAACAAAGTGAAAAAATAAACGCCTCAAAAAAAATATTTTCTGAAAAAGAAGTTGAACTTTTAGCTAATCGCTTTAAAATTCTTTCTGAACCGATGCGTTTAAAGATAATTTGCTCTATAAGCGTTAAAGAAAAGAATGTTAGCCAAATAGTAAAAGAGCTTGGAACTTACCAATCAAATGTTTCAAAGCATTTGCAAATGCTGCTTGATGGGGGAATTATCCAGTGTCGCAAAAGCGGAAACAAGCACTACTATAAATTAGTAGATAAAGCTATAATCCATATTTGTAAAAAGTTATGTAAAAGTTTTGAAATGGACGAAGAAGGTTTTGATGAAAGCCCTAATTAAAAAGATTGATTTTCTCGCCAGAACTACGCTAATCGTGATAGTTACAGTTCTGTTTGCTTTTCAGGAAATATTTCAGATAAAAATTTTTAAGCTAAAGAATCTTAGCTATAAAAATGCAAGAGTATGGTCGAAATGGCTGCTAAACCTTTGTGGTGCAAGACTTAAAATCGAATATGAAGAAGAAAGCGACACAAAAGAAAGCTATATCTACGTTTCAAATCATTCAAGCTTGTATGACATTCCAGCGGCAATTTTTTCGATAAAAGATAATATTCGACTGATTTACAAAAAGGAATTAGAAAAAATTCCTATTTTTGGCTATTGCTTAAAAGTTATGCCTTATATTGCCATTAAGCGTGAAAACCCGAAAGAAGCAAGAGCTGGCTTAAATGAAGCAATTTCAGCTTTTAAAGAAAACTCTTCAATTTTAATTTTTCCAGAAGGAACTCGCTCCGAAACTGGCGAGGTTGGCGAATTCAAGCGTGGTGCTTTTTTCCTTGCAAAAGAATCTGGCAAAAAAATTATTCCAGTCGGTATTTCTGGAACAAATAAAATTTTACCAAAAGGTAGCTTGTCATTTAACAAGGGTGATGTATTTGTTCGTCTCGGCAAACCTCTGGAATATAAGCAAGATATGAGCAGAATAGAAGAAAAAAACTTTATTGAAGAGTTAAGAAATGAAATTATTCGTCTAAAAAATCAAAAATAATTTGTGTAGAAATAAAAAATGTCGTAAATTTGTATTTCGAATTGGTCAGGTAGCTCAGTTGGTAGAGCAATGGACTGAAAATCCATGTGTCGGCGGTTCAATTCCGTCCCTGACCACGGTTACAGAAGGCAGAAAACAGAAAGCAGAATGTAGAAAACAGAAGAAGACAATAATAAGAAGAAGATAGAATATAAGATAGAATGTAATAAAAGATACAGAAGAAAATAGAATATAAGAAATATAAGAAAAGAAAAACAGAAGAAGAAAAGAAAGAAGGGCGATAAGCCCTTTTTTTATTTTAACTGTATTAGCTTTTCCATTTCTAAATTTTGTTTTTTCAAATATTTTAATTTAATTGTATTTTTAATATAAAGCAAATTTTTTTCTTGAACAGTGATTTAAGGATTAAAAATTACTTGATTAAGAAAAAAATAATAAGTTAATCCTTTAATCAAGAAAATCACGGTTAAGAAAATAAAATATATATATGAATTAAAAGGAAATAGTGTTAATTTAGCAAAGACAGACGAAGCGGAAATAGGCAATGCTGGAGACCAACCTACGAGGAATAGTTTGTCTGAGTGGAATGAAGATGGGATTGCTAATACAGCAACCCCTGTAAAAATTTTATTCCTATCAATTATACCTCAAAAACTCATTCTGTCCGATAAATGTTGACTATTACAACGATAGCGGGGCAAAAAATATGAAAACAACAATTATAGCATTTATGCTTTTGTCAATAATATCAATTTCTTATTCAATGCCTAATTATATTATCGAAAACAAAGGCCAGCTTCACTTTCAAAACTCTGATGAGATACTCTACTATTATTACGATGAGAATGAACTAGTTTATTTTAAGAAAAATATAATTATTATTCAAAAATTAAACCTTGATCAAAATAATCAAAATGTAAATGACACTATTTTTTTAACAAATGCAGCAGAAAAAGTTGAAACAAAAGAATTATGCAGTTATTATGAAAATTTCTATTTAGCTCATTGCCCCAATGGTATAATTAATGTAAGACACTATAATGAAATTACTTATAAAGATAAATACGGCCACATAATATTTAATTTTAAAAGACAGAATGAAAACACTACTTTAAAAAATAGTAAAAATAAATTTAACAAGCCGCAAAATAGCGATTCTGTTGAAATTGAATTGGAGTGGAGTAGCTTCATTGGCGGTGGAGATGATGAAAAAATAATGAGTGTAGATAAAGATAATAAAAATAATATTTTAATTGCTGGGTTTACGTCAAGCGCAAATTTTCCAATTTACGGAAATAGTTCTAAATTCTCTGGTTCCTCTGATTTGTTTGCTGCGAAATTTGATAGAAATGGTGAAATTATTTGGTCTACTTATATTGGTGGTTCAGCTATTGATAGGGCAATGAGCTCTGTTTGTGATAATCAAGGAAATTACTGGATTTGCGGCGAAACGTATTCACCAAATTATCCTGTTACAACAAATGCTTATCAAAAAACTTTAAATAATAGCCAAGGTGCAGTATTAACTAAATTAGATACAAGTGGAATTATTAACTATAGCACTTTTTTTTCTGGGTACGCTTATGACTGCTTTGGCGATATTGCTTTTAGCAACAATAACTCATTATGGCTCACTGGAAGAACTGCTTCAAGCAATTTTCCTCTTACAAGTAATGCAAAAAGAAAAGTAAAAAGGAACCATTATGAAGCATTTCTTGTAAATTTTGATTTAAATGGAAATTTACTATATTCTTCTTACTGGGGCTCAAATGATGGTAGTGATAATGTTTTAGATTTAGACGGTGCCATTGCTTGCGACAATGAAGGGAATATCATTTTAATAGGTTATTCAAATAGCTCGTTTTTAGATGTTTCAAGTAATGCTTACCAAAAAACAAACAGAGGTGGTTTCGATTCCTTTATTGCTAAATTTGATTCTAATGCGAATTGGATTTGGTCGACATACATCGGTGGCTCTCTCAATGATTATGCAAGTAATATTTGCTTAGATTCTGAAAATAATATTATAGTTCAACATTATACTTTAAGTGCTGATTTAGAAGTGAAAAATTCAATTTTAAACAAATCATTTAAAGGTGGTGTTGATAACTACATTTCCAAGTTTGATAAAAATGGAAATTTTATTTGGGGCACTTATTTTGGAGGCGCTAAGTGGGATGGTTGGGATTTTGGCTGCTTCGTAAAAATCGGCGGCGCTATCTCAACTTTTAGCAATGATGATATAATATTTTATTTTACAACTCAAAGCAATGATTTAGAAACGAAATATCCATTCATTGCTAAGTTTTCTGGCGGCTCAGAAGATACATTTATTTGCTTACTTTCCAAAGATGGAGAATTAAAACATTCAACTTATTTCGGTGGAAATAACAACGAATGGGCATCTGATTTAATTCTTCTTGATGACAGTTCATTTGCCATTGTAGGGAAAACTAACAGCGCTAATTTTCCTATTAGAACAAACTTTCAAGGCTCTATTGCTGGCAAAGATGATGGTTTTATATCCTTATTGAAATTCAAAGGAACTCAAAAAAACCTCTCACATCCTTATGTCCTATCAATAAATGACTCCTGTGGAGTTTTAAAAGAAATTATCGTTGCGGATACTGGGGCTTATGCTTCTGGCATTGATTCTTGGGTTGTTGAATATAATCAAAATTGCAATGTTGACTTTGAAAGAATTAGCGATAATATTGTAAAATTCACTGTCAACTTAATCTATAAATCTGATAAAGGGATTTTTAGAATATGGGTTTTTGACAAAGAAAAAAATATGAAGATTGTTGAAGGAGAACTTAATCCTTCGCTTGGCACCCCTATCAGCTTTATTCCAGAAAAAGATTTTAAAATGCGGGAGCCTGCTTATGCTTTCCAATTAGTTAAAGATACCATTGGCATATTTAATTTTTCTGATGATAATCTTACCATTGATGATTTATTTCTCTCTATCAATACTAATTTTTCAATTCCGCAAGCCCAATTTCCATTGTTTATTCCAGCGAAACAGATGGCTCAATTAGAGATTTGTTTTTTTGCTGATAAATATTTTAGAAATCCCCTTACTTATTACGACACAATTACTTCTGTAGACAAATGTGGCGCCATCTCTTTAGCAATTTCCATTGAACTTGAGCCAACTATTTTGATAGGAAATTCAAATTGCAATGTTCCAATTTTTTTGGGCAACAGAAAACACATTATTGAAGCATTTATAAGCCCACAACCAGCCACAGATGAAGTTGAAGTTCATTTTAATCAGCCGATAAATGACGATCTGAGCTTTGAGATTTACAACTTAGTTGGAGATTTAGTTGATTCAAGATTAGTAAAATTAAACAAGGAAAATTATGTTCGCTTTCCAGTCTCAAGTTGCCAAACAGGCATATATTTCTTAATAATTAAATCAAAAAACCTGTTAATCAAAAAAAGTATTATTATTTTCAAGTAGTTTAGTTGAGTAATACATATTTTTTTCGGAATTGCTTGGTATATATAGAAAACTTCAAAAAATGGTAAAGTTGACATCAAAGATAATATTATTAAT
>JAAYJM010000250.1 GCA_012522895.1 Ignavibacteria bacterium | reverse complement strand
TATTTGTAATATAATTGATTTATTAATTTATCCCCCGCTTTTAAAGTGTCGAATCAAAAAAAACGGGGGATTTTTTTTCTTTAAAAAAATATTCCTTTTTCTTTATTTTTCCTCTTTTTTTGTTTATTTCTTTTTTTGCAAATATAAAAAAAATGAGATATGCAAGAAAAAAAATAAAATATTTATAAGAAATTCGAAGCAGATAAATGGACTGCATTAGGGAAGGTGGAGTCCATCTTTTTTCTGTTTCTCCTTCGCAAATTGAACTTGGGAAGGAGAGATAAAACAGACCAGTCCAGTGTCCCCCGCTGGCGGGGGAAAAAGGGGGTGGATTAATTTCTTTGCTACCATAATTCTATGTTTTTAGTAAAAGTTTCAATTAAAAAAGAGCATAATAGAAAGCACTAATTAATTATAACGTATAAATATCCACCCCCTGCCCCCGCCAGCGGGGGACATAGGGCTGTTCTGTGTTTTCCAGCTAAAAAGAATCTCCCCCTTTGAAAAAGGGGGCTGGGGGGATTTCTCTTATTTCCCTTCTTTTTTAAAATGCGAAAGAATGTCGACTCCTGTTGCGTTTTCCATCATTTCTGTTAGTGATACAACTGAGCCTGGAAGCTGATTTATTAGCTTCGCAAGGTTATTTTCGCCATTTCCATTGCTGTCGATAATGCTTATTTTATCAATATTAATGCCTTTCACGGTGCTTGTAAGCTGCTCAATTAGTTGGGGCAGAATATTCAAAATAAAGATTTTTTCCGCTTCACTGCCCGCACTTGTGTATGCTTGAATAGTTTTATTTATGATTTCAATTTTTGCTTCTCCATCAGCAATAATCGAGGCAGCTTTCCCTTTTGCTTCGAGTTCCATTGCTTCTTTTTTTGCTTTGGAAGGCTCGATTATATCGGCAAGCAATTTCTTTTGTTGGAGCGAAATCCGTTCCTGCTCAACTTGCTGCTCGAAAACGACTGCCGCTTTTTGACTTGAAATCCTTGCTTCATTTTCTTTGATTAATGCTTCTTTTTCGAGCTCAGCTTTCTTCACCCTTAAATTGTTCTTTTCTATCTCTATATTTTGCTTTGCTTTAGCGTCATTAACGGCAACGTTTTGCTGGGATTCTATGTGAGCAATATCGATTTCCTGCTTGGCTTTTGCCTTAGCTTTTTCAGCTTTTTCTTGAGCAAGGGCTTCCGCTTCTTTTGCTTCAGCTTGTTTCATAGCATTTGCAATTACAACATTTTGCTCAGCGTAAATTTGAGCAGTTTCGATTTCTTGCTTGGCTTTTGCCTTAGCTTTTTCAGCGATTTCGTTTGCTTCTGCGATGGCTGCCTCTGTTG
Organism: Ignavibacteria bacterium; assembly: GCA_012522895.1. Classification (GTDB taxonomy): domain Bacteria; phylum Bacteroidota; class Ignavibacteria; order Kapaibacteriales; family UBA2268; genus JAAYJM01. The sequence continues at coordinate 4,087 of JAAYJM010000250.1, read as the reverse complement.
TAGCTTCCTTATTTGCAGTGCTAATCGCAATATTTTTTTCTTTTTCTATCTGAGCTTTTTCAATGTCTTGATTTGCGATAACTTTTGCAATTTCAGCTCGTTTAATGCCAGCTGCCTTGGCTTCTTCGGCTTCTGCTTTGTTGTCGGCTTCTGCTTTTTCAGCTGCTTTAATAAGTTCAGCGGTTTTCATCCTGCCGATTGAATCAAGATAGCCACGTTCATCGGAAATATTTGTAATTTTTAGAGTATCAAGTTGAAGACCCAATTTTTGCAAATCAGTCTCTGCTTCTTCCATCAAACTTTCCGCAAACTTCATCCTGTCTTGATTAACCTCTTCAGGGGTCAAAGAAGCAAGGACACCACGCAAGTTTCCTTCAAGAGTATCTTTTGCAATCCGATGAATTTCCTCTTGGGTCATCGTTAAAAATCTTTCAACAGCATTGCCAAAGGAAGGCTCTTTTGAATCGATTTTTATATTTGCAATAGCATCGACAACAAGCGGGATTCCGCCTTTTGAATAGGCATTTTTTACCGACAAATCAATCGGAATCGTTTCAAGAGACATACGAGAGGCTTTTTCGATAAGCGGAATTCGTAAAGCCCTGCCACCGCGAATTATCCGATAGCCGACCACATCACCACTTGTTAAACTTCTGCGCCTTCCAGAAAGAATTATCACCTCATTAGGCTGTGAAATAAGTAGCAAACGGCTAACTGATATAAAAACAAGAATTACAGCAAAGGCTGCAATTGCAACTAAGGCCAATAATACTGTGTCCATTTCTATCCTAAAATAATTTAAAAATTTGTTAAATCTATAAATGCAATGTTATCTTTAACGTCAACGATTAAAGCTTCTTCGTTCAATAAAAACTCATTCTTTTGAGCGGAGTCCGATATTTTTGCTTGCATTTCAATTATTTGTTCTTCTAAATAAACGATTATTTTCCCTTTTTGTTTCTGCTTCACTGGCAAAGTAACCTTGCAAATTTTTCCTTTCAAGTCCAATGTTTCAATTCCTTTCCCTGTTTCCGATTCTTTGAGATATTTAAACAGCTTATAGCCAGAAAACCAAGACAAAGCACCAACAGCACTTGATGCAAGGAATGTAAAAACTGCGGAGACGCTAAGAAAAGTAAATATTGAGCCAGTTAATCCAAAAAAAGCGGTAAAATATATTAGATTGCGAAAGCTGACAAATTTCACAGCATCTTTATGCCCAAAATGGCTTTGCGTGATTTGATGACCAATGGCGCCGGTTTGAGTAATATGAATATCGGAGCCAGCTTCAAGCTCTGGGGCATCGTGCATATCAAGCTCGGCTGAATGCTCAGCGGCATCGCCATCATGTCCCCCAAAAAGTGAGACTCCAAGCAAAATTCCACCAAAAATCAAGCAGCATAAATAAAAGGTTAGCATATTTTTGTTTTGTAAATTAGAAATTCAAGTAATATTAGAAACTCAAGTATAAATATAGGAAGAAAATTTTAGAAACCAATATAAAAATTCACTGAAAAGTATAATTTTTAATAATATTTTAATTTTATTATTAATTACACTATTAAACTATTAAGCAATATTGGTCACGAGTAATAAAATTACTAATGACCAATATCTTAGCAACTTATATTTTTATTTTCCCCATAAGAGAAAAATTGCTTGGGCTATTTCTGAGTTGTTCATATAATAGCCACGCATAAAGTCATATTCATCTGCAAAAAATGAGAAAATATTGCATTTTTCACCATTGCAATAAAAAGGAACAAGCTGATTAGAGTGATTTTCAGAATTAAATCTGAATTCGGGCAACTCGCCTTTTTTCACATTTACGATTGGGTTTGTGGCTGGGCTATTGTTGTTTTGCTTTGGACCGGTCAAATAGCCAGTTTCGTGGCTTGCGGTTACGATAAGCATAGTTTCCATCCAATTGCTGTTTTTATTCACCCAATCAACAACAAAATCAACGGTTTCGTTAAAATCTTTTATTTCCTCAACCATTCTCCCGGCTTGATTAAGATGACAAGCCCAATCGACTGAACCACAATGAATTAGAGCAAAAAAACCCTTTTCGTTCTTTTGAAGTGCGTTAATTCCGACCTCGCTAAGATCCTTTAAAGTAGGCATATTTTCATTAAATGGTATCGTGAAAGGGTTTTCCTGCTTCTCGCGAGTTACTTGGTATTGCACGCTTCTTTCTACGTTGCGAGACTGCTGCAATGTCATAAGCACTTGCGGAATACCGAGCAAGCGTTTTGGCGTGTCTCCTGTTTTATATTTTAAAATGTCTTCCTTTGTTTGAACGAGAGTCCAAGGGTCTGGGGTGCCATCTCCATCGCAATCTTGAACGGTATAATTATCTCTTTTCTTTGAAAGTTTAAAAGTGCTTTCGTTGTTTAAAAGCCCTTCCCACAACTCTTTGCCGCCAATGAAATCATAATTCTTTCTTTCCTCGGACTCAACGAGTTTTGCTTCTGGGCTATAATCGGGATTGCCCGCGCCAATTAGAACATCTAATTTGGAGTCTAAAATCATACTTTGAGCAATTTCTTGGAAATTTTCTCTATTTGTATTATGGACGGTAAAAGCGGCGGGGATCGCTTCAGAAATATTTATGTTAGAAATGACGCCAGTAGATTTGCCCAAAGATTTCGCGAATTCCGTCAGGTTGAGAAGAGGTTTTTTATTAACATCAACACCAACGCATTTATTGTGAGTCTTTTTTCCGGTTGCCATTGCAGTTCCAGCTGCGCCTGAACAAGAGTAAGCTAAACTTGTCCAACGGAAATTTAGCCAAGCGTCTTTTGAATTGTAGTTATTGCTCCAAACGTTTACGTTGTTTGGCTCAAGAGTTTTTGCTGGATAAGTAGACATAAAATAATGGAAAGGGAATTCCTCATAATTTTGGGCTTCTTTTTTCCCGGTCAAGTAATAATTAGCAAGCTCAATTTGATTTTTACCTAAGCCGTCAACAATCATTATTATGACATTTTTTAGCTCAGTCGCCTGTCCGCTTTTGGAATCCACTTTAGCTTGCGCTTTCAGGCAAATTGGAAATATTAAGAAAAAGAAAAATATTAGAATACTTTTAGCTTTTAACTTAATTATATTTTTCATAATGTCTCCTTTTTAAAATTCAAGAATAGGTTGCGAAAGAAAAGAGTTAAAAATAAACGTTTTTATAAAAATTTATGTTTTCAAGTGAATGAATTATTTGCTTAACTTTATAGTTTTTATCATTAAAAACAACATTTGATAGCCAGCCATCAACGAAATTATGCTCTACCTTAGCATAAGTAAACTGCTTATGGCAATTTGCACAGACAAGACAAATGTTCTTTGGATGCTCAGCAAGATTTGGAAGTATATGATGGAGTTCAAAATAAGGTCTACCATCTTTTTTTAAAAAAGAAAAATTACAAATTTGGCATCTCCCCTTGTAAATATTCTCTAAAAGCACTCTAAAATGCACGGGGACAAGAGACTTCTTTGTGTTTTTTCTTATCTCACTTAGATCTCTATCTGGTACGCCTTTTTTAGATAAACGAATAAACTGGCTAATAGAAGAATTATATTCGTCGACAGCATTAATATCCGCTATTTTTTTTAAGTATTTATTTGCAAATTCTTCGTTTTTTACAGTATCCAGTTTGTTTTCGTATTTAATAATTTCTTGAACAAACTTTTTTTCAATAATGAATCTATAAAGCAATTCTTTTATGTCAATGACTTGGATAACAATTTCATCGTTTGGAGTTATTTTATTAATTTTCAGCCAGTTAGAAAGCCCATAAATTCTTGCTTCTTTATTTTTTTCCGAAACAACAAATTTTTTCTTTTGTGCGTTCTTTGAATTATTGAAAAATACGCTAATATCGGCAGAATAGTTTGGGAAAAGAAATAAAAGAGAACGAGGCACTGTAAGCATACCATAATCAATGCGACTTTGAGTCAGACGCAGTGAATTGTAATTATAATTTATTTTACTATTTACAGCTAATCCAAGTTCCATTTCCCAATTCTTTTTTGCTCTCAATTGCAAATATAGTAAAAATAATTTATTTTGATTAAAAGTTATGCAATTCTATAT
>JAAYJM010000249.1 GCA_012522895.1 Ignavibacteria bacterium | reverse complement strand
GGTTAAGCCTATTATAATAGACACCGCTCACTGTAAATTTTTCTTCTTTGTCGGGGCTTTCGGCTTCTATAATTGATGCCAGCGTTAAAATTTCTTGACGCGATTTCCCAAGTGAATCTGCTGATTTTTTAAATTCACTTTTCCAAATCTTATCTTGCTGCTTTATTAAAATATCAATCAGTTTCTCGTTTGTTACGTTGCAAGGGAAATTGTAGGTTACTGGATGCAAATAACCTTCCAAACTAAGAGAGCGAATGCCATAATGCTCTAACAAATGCTTATCGAAAGCCAAGGAAATGAATTGAGCAGAATCTAAATCTAACATTTTTTTATTGATAGAAGCAAAGCGATAAAGATTAATTCCCTCGGGATAGGTTACTTTAATCAGGCAGCGATTTTTCCCACTAAAAATTGATATTATTAGCTCAATATTTGTTTGATTATATGTAAATTTATATGTGCCAGAGTAAATTTGCTTTCCGGTAAATTTTGAAAAAAAAGAGCAAAAGTTCCTAAAAAACCAATATGGTTTCAGCAAGCCTTTTTCGTTAAAATCTTCTATGCACTCGGAAATCGTTGCTTTTTGCGCTATTTCTACTAAGGTATCTTTGTCAATTCCAATGTTTTTATATAGCAAATTGACTGCAAACCAAATCCCTAAAGCAATTAATATTATAAAACTAAGTATAAATAAAATAAATTTTTTCATCACTCATTTCTAATTTCTTGAATAATACTAACTTTCCCTGCGCGCCTCGCTGGGTAAAGAGTTACGACAACAGAAAGAATTAGAGAAAACAAAAACACAAAAAGCAGATCGCTTGTGTGAATGGACAAAGGCAGTGCGTCTATTAGATATTTATCTGTGTCGAGCTTAAACCATTTAAAATGGATCTGCCCCAAGCACGCTCCAAGCCCAAGTATTGTGCCAATAGTTGAGCCAATAATTCCAATTATTAAACCTTCTTTCAAGAAAATTTTGCGGATTAGATCGTCCTTTGCTCCAAGTGCTTTTAAAAGAGAAATATCTGGTTTTTTTTCTACAACAGTCATAAAAAGTGAAGCAAGCACGTTGAAAGCAGCAATCAAAATGATGATGCTTAAAATGGAAAAAGTGGAGATTCGCTCAAATTGCATAATGCTAAACAAATCTTTATGTAAATCCCACCAGCTTAGCACTTGCAAATCCTTTGGAAGTCCCGAGCTAATGCTTTTTTGATAATCAAAAGAAAGCGCAGAATTTTTTAAACGAATGTCGATTGAAGAAGCGGAGTTTTCAGGACATTTAAAAAGATTATGAAAAATTTCATCAGCTCCGTAAATATAAAACTCGTCATACTCTTTGTCGTTTGTTTGAAAAATCCCAGAAATTACAACCCTTTCCCAGCTCAGTTGCTTGAATGCTTTTATTGAGTTTTCTATTTTCTCGGGTGAAGTTAAAAGGATTGTGTCGCCGGGCGAAAGCTTAAGCTTGTTTGCTAAAAGTGATCCAACAGCGAGTTGATAGCTATTTCCCAGCCTTTCTTTATTGAGTTTTCCAAAGACTATGCTCCGCTCAATTCCAGAAAAATCTTGAATTTTCCCTTTGGCAGCTGAATTGAGTTGAGCTATTTGAAAGGCATCTCCGCTTTGAACAATCACCCGAGCATTGTTCACCGGCATAATATATTCTATATTTGGATCTTTTTCGATTTTTGCAACAAGTTCGTCAATATTATGAACGAATGCGCCCTCGCTTGCAACTATGCGTAAATGCGGGTCAATGCTTAAAAGCTGCTCGACCGCAAATTCCCGGAAGCCATTGAATATAGACATCACGCAAATCAAGGTTATATTGCCGATGATAATTGCTAAAAGCGAAATAAATGTTATTATTGTTATAAAATGGAATGAACGAAAAGTAAAAATATATCTTAAAGCGATTTTTGTCGAAAGTTTCATTTTTTATTTTCAGCTTATAGCTTTTTCTCAAATACAGAAACAAAATTAATCAATTTTAACTTATTTTTCTACAATTTTTAATGTAAATTTATTTCTTGTTTTTTTATAAAAGAAATGTTATTTTTGTAGTATGAAGAAAAAAGTAATTCTATTGTTTGCTATTGCTCTCGTTACGACAGCCCTTTTGGCGTCTAACGAAGTGCTTGAGTATTTTAATGCAAATTCAGACGGCAAGGTTATTACAGTGCAATGGAAAGCCTTGGACGAGTCCTTTGTCTCTAAATATGAGCTTGAGCGTTCTCAAAACAACGGCACTTACAAAAAAATTCACACGCAAGAGCCAAGCAATAGCTCTTATTCTTTCGTTGATGACGAAGCATATTTAAAGACCGCATCAGACGAAAGCACAGAGATAGCAAAAACAAACTATTCTTATCGAATTAAAATCATAAAAAAAGACAATTCTCACGTATATAGCACAACTCAATCTGTCTCGCATAGCATAAATAGTATCCGCAGAACTTGGGGTATGATTAAAGAAATGTTTCGATAGGCTTTCCAAAGCTTTTGAAATCCCCCGACCCCCTTTTTCAAAGGGGGAGACTTCTTTTTAGCTGGGAAACATAGGACTGTTCTGTATCCCCCGCTGGCGGGGGACACTGGACTAGTCTATTTTCCCCTCTTCTTCCCAAGTTCAAATGGGAAGTAGAGGAAAGCCGCTTTTATGCTGTTTTATTTTTATTTGCTTTATACTTAATTAGAATTCTTTGATACGGCACAAAAACTTTTCCATCTATAGAATAAACAAGATTATTCCAATTTGCATTTATCGATCCCTTATTACCTTGAGCATAATAATCATCTACAAATTTTTGACCTACTGGCTTTATGCCTAATTCATCTGCCATTGTTTGACCATTCCCAATTATCTCAAACTGCTCTGGACAATATTTATCTAAAAAACTAACTGGAACACCCATCACACCCTCATAATCACTTGGAATTGCAATCGTATAAGGCACCTCTATTGCATCGTAATTATCATATTTTTGGTATCCAATTCCTCTAATTTCTTTATGTTTGCTAAACTTTATATTTTGTTCCATTGTCATTAGCCTCAACGGGTGATGACGCCTGCCATGGTCAAGGTTGGTGAACCAAACTACAT
>JAAYJM010000248.1 GCA_012522895.1 Ignavibacteria bacterium | reverse complement strand
TATTTGTTTTTCCTTGTCTCGTCTATTTCTTTTTGGTTATATACTATTAAATCAATTGGTAGTTTAGCTCCGTAAAGCATTTTCCTTAATTCGACCGCTCTTTCTGGTCTTGGCTTATCTGTGTTTTTTACAATAAATAAATCAATATCGCTATTTTCGTTTGGATTACCAGCAGAATAAGAGCCGAAAAGAATAATTTTTTCTGGATTGTATCCTTTAACGATTCTTTCTACTACAGCATTTATTTCTTCTTCTGTAATTATCATTCCTATCCCCAAATCATCATTGCAATGCCCGTTAGAACTATGTTAAGCAATGCTAATGGTAAAAGTTTGCGCCAGCCCAAATTCATCAGCTGGTCATAGCGGAAGCGGGGGACAGTCCATCTAACCCAAATAAAGAAAAAGCAAAGCACAAGAATTTTTAATAAAAAACAAAGAAATTGAACAATTGCAAGCGAGACCGAGCCAGCCTCTAAGCCAATTAGATTGTATGAAAAAGGCAGTTGCCAGCCGCCAAGATAAAGCAGTGAAATTATTGCGGAAGCTGTTGCCATATTTGCATATTCGGCAAGGAAAAACATTCCAAATTTCATCCCGCTGTATTCAGTGTTGTATCCACCAACAAGCTCAGGCTCTGCCTCTGGCAAATCGAAAGGAGCGCGATTCGTTTCAGCAAAAGTTGCTACAAGAAAAATAATAAAGCCAAGGGGCTGTAAAAAAATATTCCAACGCAAACCCTCCTGCTGCAAAACTATGTCATTTAAGGAAAACGAGCCTGCGAGCATAAACACGCCAATAATGGAAAGTCCCATAGAAAGCTCATAAGAAATCATTTGTGCAGAAGAACGAAGCCCTCCGAGCAAAGAATATTTATTGTTCGATGACCAGCCTGCAAGCGTTACTCCATAAACGCCGACAGAAGTCAGAGCAAGAATAAATAAATACCCAACATTCACATTGGGCGCAATTCCCATATATATAATTCTTTCGCCAATTTGGACGTAGTGCGCAAAAGGAATAACTGAGTAAACGGAAATCGCAACTCCAAGCGAGATTATTGGAGCAAGACTGTGAAAACGTCTATCGGCAGCACGAGGCACCAAATCCTCCTTCATAAATAGTTTTAGCACATCGGCAAAAGGCTGTAGCACTCCAACAGGTCCAACGCGATTCGGGCCAATGCGGTTTTGAATGAATGCCGACACCTTGCGTTCCGAATATACCAAAACAGCAGCAGCCGACAATATCATTGAAATAATAAAAAGTGCTTTTACTCCTACTTCAATCAAGAGCCATAAGGTTTCAGTCATTTTTTCTATATGTTAATAGTATAAAATACTTCTAATAATTACGAAAATAACAAAAATAAATTTTAAACTGCAAATAAAGGGAAAAGTATTTTTAGCAATTTATTAAATTCCCTTTTACTTATATGCAATGCAGTATAAAAGGGTATATCAATATTTATACAAAAATTTATCGTGGCAATTTAGGGAACTTATAATCTTTTTGTTCCAGTCCTTCGTTTGATTCTATTGACTTTGGACTATCTATATTAGTGCCGTCACTTTCGCCGTAATCGGCAGAAGAATAGACTGGAACGTATTCATAAGTAAATTTTCTTTGCTTGTATGGAAGCTTTTCATCTGCATAAACTTTTTTCATAAGCAAGCCCCAAATAGGAGCAGCGGCTGTTGCGGCGTAACCATAGCCGCTGGTAAAGGTAACTCGTCTGTCATCGCAACCTACCCAAGTGCCAGCCACAAGCTGAGGAGTGAAGCCAATATACCAGGCGTCTGCATAATCGTTTGTGGTGCCTGTTTTTCCGGCAGCTTCAACGTTTTGCAGCATTGATTTTATTCGCCAAGCTGTCCCTTGGTTCACTACCTGTCTAAGCATATACGCCATATTATTAGCAATTTCCTGTTTTAAAACGCTTTTTGTTCTATATCTTTTATTTTCATATAAAATGTTCCCATAATTATCTTCAACCTTAGTAATTGCAAAAGGTTCGGAGTATACTCCCTCGTTTGCAAAGGGGATAAAAGCAGCTGTCATTTCAAGAGGACTAAGCTCCCCGCCTCCCCCAAGCGAAAGCGAGGGAACGGCATGAAGCTTGGATTTTATTCCAAATTCTTTTGCAAGCTCAACAACTTTTCCGGCTGTGGTTACTTGAGTAATAAGTCGAGCGGAGGCTGTGTTGATAGACAGTGCAAGGGCTTGAGTTAAAGTTTTTGTTTCGCCGGGGGCGCAATCGTGTGTTCCGCTTGGCGTCCATACTTCTCCCGAAGGCAAAGTATAGGAAAAGGGACCACATCCTACTGGACTTTCAGGACTTAAGCCTTCCTGAAGAGCAGCCGCATAGACAAAAGGCTTAAAAGTTGAGCCGGGCTGACGGTTGATTTGCGTTACATGATTTAAAGAATATTTGGCATCGCTGTTTTCCTGCATAAATTTGGGTGAAGCGCCTACCATTGCAAGTATTGCACCCGTTCTCGGCTCAATAACAACAAGTCCAACTTGGACAGTAGTTGCTGCATTTTTTATTGAGTCTACGAATTGCTTGTCGTTTTTATATTTCTTTTCTAAACTTGCTTTTTCAGATTCGCTTGCCGTTTGGTATTCCGGAACTTGCTTAATTGCACGTGTAAGCAAGCTATTTAACAAATCTTGATGTCTATTCCAAGACCAGCTTCGCTGAAAAGTTGCTTGAAATTCTCGAAAATGCTCTTCAACAGCTTCTTGCGCATATTTTTGAATAGAAGAATTTAAAGTGGTGTGAATCACAAGCCCATCGCGATAAAGATCGTAAATTTTAAATTCTTCGTCTCTACTTAATTTTTGCCTAATCATTTCAACGAAATGCGGCGCGATTAATGGTAGCTGTTTATTTTGTTTTAATCTTATTAAATTTATTGGCTCTTCCACTGCTTCGCGGTATTGACTTTCATTTATGAAGCCCTGTTCTTTCATCAAAGACAAAACAAGGTTGCGTCTTCTAATTGCTTTGTCATAGTTAGTCAGCCCGTTATAATGCTCTGGTGCTTTAAGCAAACTAACTAAATAGGCGCATTCCGAAACGGTTAATTGCAATGGGTTTTTATCGAAATATACCTCAGACGCAACTTGAATACCATAAGCCCCGCGGCCAAAATAGACTGTATTTGAATACATTTCTATAATTTCGTTCTTTGTGTAAGTTCTTTCAATCATCATTGCAACAACAGCTTCTTTTAGCTTTCTTGAAAAACTTTTGGATTTATCGTAAAAAAGATTGCTCGCAAGCTGCATAGTAATTGTTGATGCCCCAGCCTTTATTTTCATGGAAAGTATATTGCCCACAGCAGTGGAAACGACCCTTGGCAAATAGACACCCCAGTGCTTATAAAAATTTCTATCTTCAACTGCAATTAAACCGTTTATAAAATTTTGGGGTATGCTATCGAAAGGAAGAGAAAGTCGCTTTTGGGCAAAAAAATGGTCAATCACTTTGCCATCGGCACTAATGATGCGGGTAGCTAAATTTTGATCTGGCTTCTCTAATTCTTCAAGAGATGGCAGATCTTTGGAAACTATGTTCAGCACCCAAAAACCAGCTATTCCTACAAAGATATAGCTAATTGCGCATAATATTATTAAAAATTTTAATGGATTCATATCAACAAAAATTTAATATATAAGCATTTTACAAAATTAGTATTTTTTAAC
>JAAYJM010000247.1 GCA_012522895.1 Ignavibacteria bacterium | reverse complement strand
GTTTAATACAAACAAAAAATTCAAAATGATAAAGAACGTCTTTAGCTTAATGAGCCTAATTTATTTGATTATTTAATAACGTTACTATTTTAATGGGACACTAATGATTTTGAGTAATATTTAAACATGAGAATATTTTTTCTCCATAGTTCGCAGAATTGTATTTAGTCGTTCCTTAAGAACTCACATTTAACAAATTATATTTTTCATTTTTTATAAAATGAATCAATTTCCAAAATAGCAAAAAATGATTTTTGGCTTTTTCAACCAATATTTCCATCATTTTCTTTAAGTTCCATGCTGTTGCTGCCATAAAAGCATTTATTTCAACTCCTTTTTCTCCGTGATAATAGTTCTGACCCATTCGGAAGTCTTTTTTAAGATGTCCATTAATGGGTTCAATAGCTGCCCTTGCTCTAAATTTTTTACGTTTTAATCGTTTCTGATATTCGGTGTCCCGTTTTAAAGGCGGAGCGGGTGTTAAAATCTTTACTCCCATTATTTCTGATTTACCTCTGCCTCCCCTGTCATAAACAATCTCTTTGGGTAATGCAAATTCATTACTTTGCATTTGAGCAAGCAGTGGCTCAATGGTATGTCCATCATAAGGATTATTAATAAAACCTTTAACGGCAAGAATTATTTTTCTGTTTTTATTTGATGTTGTTATCAAACCTACTTTGTTACCAAACTCATATGGTTTATGTCTTTTTCCTTTTGCAATACACCGGGTAAAGGGTTTATGAAAACTGTAAATCTTATTTTTATCATTTTGCTTTTGGTCGATAACTCTATTGTAAAGTGTAATCTTTTCCTGGTACTTTTCCTTTTGTTTCTGATTAAAATTTCGTTCCAGTTCTCTAACTAAACGTCCGGCATAAGTTTTTAATTTTCCTTTTGCTTTTTTTGCTTTCTTTCTTCTGGCGGGGTGTTTTTCATTATAAGTATCACGTAATAACTGTTTACTGACTCTGACATAACTTTGTCGCTGAGGGAGATTCTCTTTTTTTGCAATATCGTTGCAATAATCTATTATTTTTTTGTACAATTTTGCATCGGTAGGAAAAGTTGTGTTGTTTTCCTGAACTGTTGTATCAGATAACACAAAATCAGATGTTTTATCTTTTGTATCGTGAATATCAACACTGTGAGCAAATATTTTTTCAATGCCTTCCTTACCTATACGATCTCTGAAATGAGAATAACTGCTCGGGTTACCGGGATATTTGTGATTAAAAAACTGCTCCCCACAAAAATATTGAAAATAAGGATTGCTTACCCAAATTGATGGTAATGCATCATCACCAAGATTATAAAGGTGTTTTAATATTAGGCATCCAATCATAAAACGAATTGGTAAAGCCGGACGGCCAACATCGGAATAATAAACTGAAAATTCTTTTTCAAAATGTTTCCAGTCAATTTTCTGAGAAAGTAATACTAACTCATGATTAGGATTGATAAAATCAATAAGCATTGGCCGAAACAATTCTCTCTGTTTTTGTGGACTTTTTCCTATCATATTTTGCAAGCTTTTATATGATAAAGATAATAAATCTTGCAATTACAAACAACAAAAAACTAATATATATTACTGACAATCAGTGCTGTATTGTGTATTTAAGGAACGACTATTTAGTTAACCTTTTAAAAGCTAATTTACTTTTTTTGTAAAAGAATAAGATTAAAAGTTGCGGTTCAACCTGTGGTCTAATTTAATATGTCTGATTACCGGCTCTGTTGCCGCTCTTTTTTATGAATGCTGCTTATCTTTTTTCGCTTGTAATAACTGTCTGATTT
>JAAYJM010000246.1 GCA_012522895.1 Ignavibacteria bacterium | reverse complement strand
TTAGAGCATCTTCTATTTTACTAATCATTTTTATTAAATTTTCAAAAAAATAACTAAACAACTATTTATTGACGAAACAAATGTAAAATTAGCTTTTATTTTTCAGCTTTATCTTTGTTTCATAATGAATTTTTGATACAGCAGCATAGCAATAATGGAAGTAACACCAATAGCAGTAAAAATGAGCCAAAACTCAGATCTATGGGCATATTGCATTATTTCTTGCTTGGTTAATCCTATGGTTTCAGCTGCGATTAGCGCTTGGTCTATCGTAGCATTTGAGCTTAAAGAAATGCTTGAACCGGCTGCTATTAATTTTTCTTTGATAAAAGAAATCATTGGATTATCTAAAAGCAAAACATAGAGATTGGCGCCAAGAAAAGCACCGATTGAAGAGCCGAAAACTCCGTAAAGAAATCCAAACCCCATATAAGTAGCCTTTTTGTCCTGCGGAGCTAATAAACCCAGATATGATATATATTTGGGGTGGGCAGTCATCTCTCCAATCGAAAAAATGAACATTCCACAAATAAATAGCCAAATAGTAGAGCTAAATGCTAAAATAGTGATTCCAACCGTTCCTAAAAATATTCCAGTAAGCATTGTTGGGAGCGCCTTTGTGTTCCTCACAATAGTAGAAATAAAAAGTTGAAGCAAAATTATCGTGAAGGCGTTAATAACAGTAACATGCTCAACGTCAAATTTCCAATCAATACCGACAAGCGTGGAAACGAAAGTATTTATTGGAGTTGTGTCGATAAAGAAATTTAAATACCAAAGGACGCTGTCGAACATTTGAAAATAGAGAATCCAAAACCAGGAATAAATAAAAATAAATAGAATAAAGCGCCAATCTAAAATGACTGTCCAAATATTTTTGAAAATGCCAATTAGAGTTTGAGAAAACGGCTCTTTTTTCGCTTTTACTTCTCGATTCGGTTCTTTGAAAAGAAAAATAGTTGGGAGAATCATTAAACTTGTAAAAATTGCAGCAGCAAGAATCACATAAGAGCCGTCAATTTGTTTAAGTGCCGGAACAAGGAACATTGGGAAAAGAAAAGCCCCTAAATTGATTGACCAATAAAAAATGCCAAACCCCAAAGTGCTTGTCTTTTCATCAGTTACCTTTGCAATCGTGCCACTTATAACGGGCTTAAACGTTCCCGCTCCAATTCCCATTATAACAAGGGAAGCAAAAACGGCAAAATAACTTGTCATCTGGCTTGTCAAAAAATATCCAAGTCCAAGAAAGGAGAATGCAAAAAGTAGCGTTCTTCTATAGCCCATGTAATCGGCTACGGCGCCAGAAAGTATTGGCAAAAAACAAAGCAAGGGCTGAATTATTCCTTTGATTGCTCCTACTCCCTCCTTGGAAAAGCCGAGTTCCTGCGTCAAATATATAGACAGAAAGCTCATCACTCCATAGTAAGAGCCACGCTCAAAAAATTCAAAAATAATTACAAGCCAATAACTAAACGAAAAGGACTTTATTCCTATTTTTGTTTGCTTTTGATTCATTTGACTTTTCTTCTTTTATGATATATCTTATTTATAACTCTTTGATTTTTCGATGAATAGCAAATATTCTTTAAATTAAAAGTAGATTCAAATTATTTGAAAAAAAATGAAATTCTATTTCTCAATAATCACTGTAACTGGACCTGCGTTTGTAAGGGAAATATCCATCATCGCACCGAACTCTCCTTCGTAGATAGGAATTTGATAATTCTTTTTAAAATATTCAACAAGCTCGCTAAAAATTTTATCTGCTTCGTCTGGTGCTGCAGCTTGAGAAAAATTAGGACGAAAACCCTTATTAGTATCCCCGTAAACCGTGAAATTTGAAATAAGCATCAAGCTCCCGCCAACATCAATTACAGATCTATTCATTTTGTCCATTTCATCTGGAAAAACACGCAAGTTCACTAACTTATTGGCAAACCATTTAATTTTATCAATATTATCTTCGTTCGTAACTGCAATCAAGGCGAGCAGCCCTTCTGCCATCTCACTTTTCAGGGCGCCATTAATCTCAACCTTTGCCCTTGATACTCTTTGAATAACTGCTTTCATTTTAAAAATCAATTATTTTTTTGTTATATTTATTTTTATTAATTTACATAAATTTTTGAAATAATTAAGAAAGTAAAAGGAACAATTCAAGCAATGAGCATTTAAATAAGCAAATGAATTGCTTCGATTATTTTAAAGGAAAAAATGAGTATTGCAATTAGTTCAGATAAAGACAGCAAAAAAGTAACTACACTCCGCTTGCAAGAAATGAAGCAAAACGGAATAAAAATCTCTTGTTTAACGGCTTATGATGCACTTATCGCAAGGATTATGGACGAATCAGGAGTGGATTTGATCCTCGTTGGCGATTCACTTGGAAATGTCGTTCAAGGGCTCGACACTACGCTACCAGTAACTCTTGAACAAATTATTTACCACACCAAAACGGTTATGCGTGGGGCAAGACGTGCTTTAGTCGTTGCAGATATGCCGTTTATGACATATCAAGTGTCGCCACAGGAGGCTTTAAGAAATGCCGGCAGGATTATGAAAGAAACCGGCTGCGCAGCTGTAAAATTAGAAGGCGGAAAAAACGTTGCAGAAGCCGTAAAAATTATGAGTGAAGCGGGAATTCCGGTGATGGGTCATTTGGGACTCACTCCTCAAAGCATTCATAAGTTTGGCTCCTATCG
>JAAYJM010000245.1 GCA_012522895.1 Ignavibacteria bacterium | reverse complement strand
AGACAGATAATTTTATACAAAATAATTTGTAAAGCTCATAGCAAAATTTTTTAAATAATTTTTTGTAACAAAATAGAAGGCAGGCAATTTGATGTATAATAAATATACAAAACCCTTAATTCAGACAATTAAGGAGCGCTGCCGCGTTTGCTATACCTGTGTTCGCGAATGTCCGGTGAAAGCGATAAAGATTATAGGAGGTCAAGCTGAGGTTGAGATAGGCAAATGTATTGGTTGTGGAAATTGCGTAAAGGTATGCAGGCAAGAGGCAAAACAGTATTTAAGCTCAGTAAATGAAGTTGCAAATTTGCTCAAATCGAGTGCAAAAATTTCCGCTTGCGTTGCTCCAAGTTATCCAGCCGATTTCTTTAATATCATCGACTATAAAACCTTTGTAGGAATGATTCGCAAGCTGGGATTTGATTACGTCCACGAGGTTTCCTTCGGGGCTGATATTGTTGCTATAAAAACGATGGAGCTTATTGACAACGAAGATGAAAAAAGATATATTTCCACGTCTTGTCCGGCAGTTTGTGAGCTAATCAGGTGCTACTACCCAGAGCTTATTGATAATTTAGCTCCTGTTGTTTCTCCTATGATAGCAATGGCAAGGATTGTTAAAGCCCGTTGCGGCGAGGACACGAAGATTGTATTTATCGGTCCCTGCATAGCAAAAAAAGGTGAAGTTGGTTTGAAGGAAGTAAGAGGAGAAATTGACGAGGTTTTAACATTTCAAGAACTTAAAGAAATGTTTGAAATGAATGGAATTAGTCCGGAAAACGTAAAGCCTACCGAATTTGACACACCGCTTGGAGGAAAGGGTGCCTTATTCCCGCTTAATCGTGGAATGCACCAATCTGTCAATATCTACGAAGATTTAATGGATGGGAATATCGTTGCTGCCGATGGACGCGAAGGCGTAATAGATGCAATAAAAGAATTTGCAACCGGGGATATTGACGCCAGACTTCTTGAATTGCTTTGCTGTGAGGGCTGCATTATGGGCCCTGGAATGGGCACAAACGAGCCGCCATTTCGCCGCCGCTCACGCATTAGCCGTTATGTCCGCAATATAATGAAAAAAAGAGATGCTAAAGTTTTTTCGAATGAAGTTGAAAAATACGAAAGGCTTGACTATTCAAGAACCTTTTCTGTTGATGACCAAAGACTGAGCGATCCAAAAAAGGAAGAAATTCAAAAAATTCTATTAGAAATTGGGAAGAAAAGCGAAAAAGATGAGCTAAACTGCGGCGCTTGTGGATATGAAACTTGCAATGAGTTTGTAAAAGCTGTTTGCATTGGGCTTGCAGAAAAAGAGATGTGCTTGCCTTATTCCATCGAAATGCTTCATAAAACAGTAAAAGACCTTGAAAACTCAAATTTGCAGCTTGAAAGCACTAAGGAAGCATTGCGCCAGTCTGAAAAATTAGCAAGTATGGGGCAGCTCGCAGCCGGCATCGCTCACGAGCTTAATAACCCGCTTGGAGTAGTGCTTATGTATTCTCATTTGCTATTAGAAGAAATTGATGAGGCAAGCGACCATAATAACGATTTGAAAATAATTGTTAAAGAAGCTAATAGATGTAAAAATATCGTTTCCGGCTTATTGGATTTCTCGAGAAAAAATAAGCTAAATATTGAAAATACTGATTTTTATGAGATGGTTATCAATTATTTGAAAATCCAAAAAATCCCAGAAAGTATAAAAGTTTCCGTAGAAAAAAATACCGAAGATAGTTTTGTTGAAATTGATAAAGATCAAATTATCCAAGTGGTAAATAATCTAATCAGCAATGCTATTGAAGCAATGGAAGATGGTGGTTCAATTAAAGTTACTATTGATGGCGACAAAAAGAATGTAATTGTAACTTTTGCAGATTCAGGTCCAGGCATTCCAAAAACAAGTTTAACAAAAGTGTTTGAGCCATTTTTTACAACTAAGCAAATTGGCAAAGGAACAGGGCTTGGGCTCGCTGTTAGCTATGGAATAATTAAAATGCACAAAGGGAAAATTGAGGTTAGCACTAATGCCGATCCTTCTGCTGGACCGACTGGAACTTCTTTCACAATTACTTTGCCTAAAATAACGGAACTTAGTTAATTGTTAAAAAAGAAATCCCCCCGACCCTCTTTTTCAAAGGGGGAGATTCTTTTTAGGTGGGAAACACAGAACAGTCCTATGTCCCCCGCTGGCGGGGGCAGGGGGTGGATCTTTCGCGCTGTCATTCCGAGCGTAGCGAGGAATCCAGAAAAGAAAATCCCCCCGACCCCCTTTTTCAAAGGGGGAGATAGTGTGGCACTGTCTTTCTGAACCTAGTGAAGGATCCAGAGAAATCCCCCCGACCCCCTTTTTCAAAGGGGGAGATTCTTTTTAGGAGGGAAACACAGAACAGTCCTATCTCCCCCGCTGGCGGGGGCAGGGGGTGGATCTTTCGCGCTGTCATTCCGAGCGTAGCGAGGAATCCAGAGAAATCCCCCCGACCCCCTTTTTCAAAGGGGGAGAATTATTATTAGGGGGAAACACAGAACAGTCCTATCTCCCCCGCTGGCGGGGGCAGGGGGTGGATCTTGTTTCAGATCTGCCACACCTTCAAAGTGTGGCAGATCTGCGTAACTAAAAGTAAATTTTATATCTTAATTCATGTAAAGCAGTTTTTTTATGCCAAAATTTGTTTCCTATACTATTCAGGCTCACATAGTTTCTTTCCCGGAAAATAGCAATGAAGCACTGTTCCTTGCTTTGCAGCGTGCTGCAGATTCAAAAATATATCCCAATCTTTGGCAGGTTGTGACCGGGAATATTGAGGGCGGTGAAACAGCAATTGAAACAGCTATTCGTGAAATTAAAGAAGAAACATCTTTGAAAGTAAAAAATATTTGGACAGTCCCTTACGTTGCAAATTTTTTCAATCCATATAAAAATGAAATTCACTGCTCGCCAGTCTTTGGATTTGAAGTAGAATATTCGGAAATAGTAAAAATTTCAAAAGAGCATCAAAGCTATAAGTGGCTTGCATTTAAAGCAATTTTAGATATATTACAGTTCCCTTCTCATATCGAAGGAACAAAAATTTTTAATAACTTTGTATTAAACGAAAAGAATATCAACATATTAAAATACAAATGGTAAAAAAAATTGCAGCAATTGTCGTTACTTACAATAGAATTGAATTTTTAAAAGATTTGATTAATGCTTTAAGGAATCAGAGCAGAAAATTAGATGCAATTATTGTGGTTAACAATGGTTCAAGCGATGGCACTAAGGAATGGTTGAGCGAGCAAAAAGATTTAATTGTTATAAATCAGGAAAATTTAGGTAGCTCCGGCGGACAGCACACTGGCTTTAAATACGCTTTCGAGCAGGGCTTTGACTATGTTTGGACAATGGACGATGACGTTGAGCCAGCAAAGGACTGCTTAGAAAATTTACTGATTAATTTGAATGAGAATAGAATCCACGCCCCGCTGCGATTCCAAGCAAATGGAGATGTGTTTTTCAACGAGGCAATTTCATATAATTTAAGCAATCCTTTTAAAAGTTTTTGGAATGGAATTTTATCCCCAAAAGATCTAAATCAAGACGAGATAGCTGTTACTGGACTTACTTTTGAGGGTCCAATTTTCCCTCGACAAATAATTGAAAAAATCGGCTTGCCAGACAAAAACTTTTTTATATATGGCGATGACACTGAATATATGCTTCGGGCAAAAAAAATTGGGGCAGAAATTTATTTAATAAAAAATGCACGATTGAATCGTAAGCTTGGCGTTGTGGATAGACTTCAAGATTTTGGCTGGAAATATTATTACGCAGTTCGCAATTTAATAGCAATAAATGTTTTACACGGAAATTTACCAGTCAGGCTTATTCGCCCCATATTATATTTATTTCTTTATTCGATAAAATGTAAAAAATTAAGTCTATTTAAGCAAACAGTTATTGCTTTCAAAGATGGCTATTTTTACAAACAATAACATTTTATTTTGAAAATTCATATATTGTTTCTAATTTGAATTTTAGTTTCAATTTCGTTTAAAAAAGATTTATGAAGAAAATCGATGTTTCCAAGTTACTTGAAAAAGCGGAGCAATTTCAAGTTCTTTCTTTTTTTCAAGAAGTATTAGATTTTGTTGTGGACGTTAAGCCCTTAATTGATAGTATAAATAAAACCCTTGACGAAAACGTAAAAAAAATGCCAACCGCAACGCAAAAACTAAATAAAGTTTCAGAGGCAACGGAATTTGCAACAACAGAAATATTAAATTTAGTGGACGCTTTGCTTTTAAAAAAAGACAATCTTTTAAAGGAAATTTTTAGACTTTATGAAGTTGAGATTAAAGAAAGAAAATACGTTGAAAACAAATTATTGGCAATTAAGGAATCGCTTCAAGGCAAGGCTAACGATTCTATTATAAAGGAACTGCAAGACACAATAGACTTTGTAAGCAAAGAGCCATTTCATTCAGACTCCGAAGCCGCACTGCTTTTGCCCGAGTCTGTTGCGAGTTTTAACGATGATTTAACTGCAATAATGATGTCGCTACAAGTTCAGGATATTACCTCCCAGCAAATTGCTGCAGTTAATCATCTTTTAGACGCAATACGACTTAAATTGTCAAAAATGATTAGCCTTCTCAGTAGCTCAGAAATAATGAGCCATGCAAATGCTGCTGAGGAAAGCCAAATCAAAGAAGTTAATGGAGGCAGAACTGTTGCTTTTGACCCCAACGCAATAGAAGGTATATTTGAAAAAGAAAAGAGACAAAAAGACGTAGATAACTTTATTGAAATGATTTCTAAAGGGATTAGCCCAGAAGAAGCAGATAGTGATTTACCAAGCGAAAAGGAAATAAAGAACTCTATTTCTGCGGACATAAGTGAAAGCTCAAATGCGGTCGCTGGCGAGGAGGTATCTCAAGACGACATAGATGCAATGTTTGGAGCAAGTGCTGGTGCGGTCGCTGGCGAGGAGGTATCTCAAGACGATATAGATGCAATGTTTGGAGTAAGTGCTGGTGCGGTTGAGAGCGAGGAGGTGTCACAGGACGATATAGATGCAATGTTTGGAGCAAGTGCTGGTGCGGTTGAGAGCGAGGAGGTATCTCAAGACGACATAGATGCAATGTTTGGAAATTAAATTATGAAGTTTATCCTTGTGCAGCTCGGCAGAATTGGAGATATGATTTTGCTAACTCCAGTTTTCAACAAAATAAAACAGCTTTTTCCAGATGCGAGCATAGATTTACTTGCCGGTAGGCATAACAGCGGAATTGTATCCAACAACCCAAATATTAATCATATATTTACTTATGAAAAAACTCCCTTAAAATTCATTTCACTTTTAAAAAAGATAAGGGCAAATCGCTACGATTACTTAATTGACCCGAAAGACCACTATTCAAGAGAAAGCTATATTTTCGCTAATCTTATTAAAGCAAAAAATAAGATTGGCTTCAATCCAAGCGGAAAAAATACTTTCAATATAAAAATCGAATCTCAAGAAGAAAACGCCGGCAAGCACTATGTCGAACGCAGTTTGCAAGCACTTTACCCCCTTGGCTATAAAAAAGAGCATTTTTTACCAAAACCAGAGCTTTTTCTTTTTCAAGACTCAGAAAAATATTTTACTCAATTTTTAAAAGCAAATAATGTTTCAAAATACATAGTTTTAAATGTTTCCGCTTCCCGTGAAAATAAAATGTGGAAAAGCCATAAGTGGATTGAGTTTCTTGCAGAAGCCGAGCTTGGCAATTTCGATTTAGTAATAACAAACTCTCCTACTGAACAAAAACTTACCGAAGAAATTAAGAAGAGCTGCCCTTATGTGAATTTATTTCCATCGCGCTCTATTAATGATATTGTTTCTGCAATTAGCAAGTCTGCTCTTGTGATTTCGCCCGACACTGCGATTGTGCATATAGCAGCTGCTTTCGACAAAGCGCTTTTTGCTTTATATAATGGCTTAGAAAGTTTTTACCATAAATTTTATCCCCTTTCCTCAAAAAAAGAAATCGTTAAATCTCCTTTAAATGAAGGCAGTATTGAAGGTATTGCCACTGGGTTGGCAGTTTCAAAATTTAACGAATTTATAAAAGAATTTATTTAATAAAAACGGAATAAAAATCTTTTGATATTTATAGCTTTTTTGCTAAATTATATATAATTTTAACAAGCAAGGAGTTTAAATGAAAAAGTATTTGCTATTTGCCATTTTATTTGCAAGTTGCGTAGTTTTTGCATATTCAAGGGACTACGCTATTGTAATAGATCATAATTGCATTGATATTAGCAAAGTCCCGCTCAATTGGGTAGAAAAAGCCAAGCAAGATTTTGTGCTGTCTTATGGGCATACCTCCCATGGAAGCCAAATTGTAACAGGGATGGAATTGCTGATTGACGATGAAAATAGTCCTTTCCAGTTTAACGATGGAGAAAACAGTTTGCGTCTTTATGACTATACTCCTCAAGGCGATTTAGGAAACCCAGACAGAGTTACTTGGGCAGAAAGAACGCGAGACCTGCTTAGCAGAGAAGACAATAGTATTAATATGGTTATGTGGTCTTGGTGCGGACAAGTGTCCAATGCGAGCAGGGAAGATATTCAGACTTATCTTGACTTGATGAGCGCCCTCGAAAGCGATTTTCCAAATATAAATTTTATTTATATGACGGGACATTTGGACGGCAGCGGCATCGAAGGCTCGCTTCATCAAAACAATGAAATGATTAGAGCTTTTTGCGCAGAAAACAATAAAATTCTTTTTGACTTTGCCGATATAGAAAGCTATGATCCAGATGGAAATTACTTTTTGGATAAAGGGGCTGACGATGGCTGCTATTATTTTGAAGGGAATGAATATAAAAATTGGGCAGAGGAGTGGTGCGAAAGAAATCCAGACAAGCGCGTTGACTGCGATGACTGCGCTCATTCTCATTGCTTAAATTGCTTCAATAAAGGCAAAGCTTTTTGGTGGATGCTTTCGAGAATTGCAGGCTGGGACGGGCTTGCAACAACAGTTCAAAATGATAGCACCGAATATGGCTTGGATGTAGTTTTAGAGCAAAACTACCCAAACCCGGCTGAAACTTATACAAATATAGTTTTTTACCTCCCAAGAGAAATGACGGTAAAATTAGATATTTTCGATATGAACGGGAATTTAGCAATGAGTGTAATCAATAATGTTGTTTATCCCCAGGGAAAGATAGCGCCAATTATGATAAATGTAAATAAGCTGCCGATTGGGAATTATGAATACCGTTTAATAGCAGACAACGTTGTAAAAGCAAAAACTATGGCTATTGTTAGGTAAATAGCATAGAATTTGCACAAATAATTATGTTTTCTCAAATATTAGTGGCATACTTATTGATTAAAATGAAATTGTTGTAAGTATTTTAAAACAAAGAGTATTGGCGCACGATTTTAATAAAATATAATTATTTATAAAAATAAGTATTTTTATGAAAAAAGAATTCTTGATATTTATTTTCTTAGCTGCAATCTTAAGCTCTTGTAGCATAAGCAGAACTGAGCGTGATGTATACACCATCACAATACGGGATACAACTACATTAGAGGAGCGGAAGAATGCACCCGGCACAAGGGACAATGGTGTTGTTTATCCCTCATCAAGAGTTTTTCATTCGGAAAGAACTATCACTCAAAGGGACAGCCTGGTTGAGAGATTTTATCCCGATTTTATTCGTGCTGGAGTTTTTGAAAGTGTAAGTTTCTTTTTTTCTGGAAAAAGTGAGCGTGCTTTGGGGAATGGTTTATTTGGCATTTTTCCCGACTTGAATAGCTTTAAAGAATCTTATAAGGGCGACCCAAACGCAACGTTCAAAGGTGGTTTATATCGCTTTGGCGTTTACGAAAGGCGGCTTAGATGGTTTAGAGATGCAAAGAACTGGACTTATGGAACATCTGCCTTAGAATTGATAGCCCCAGATGCTCGGATCGAAAAAACTTTAGCCAGCTTTTTCCCAATTTATATTAGAAAAAGATATTATTTGAGGGAAGAAATTCCATATATCGCCTTCACGCCCGCCTTTGGTATTGGCTATTATCCTTCTCAATATGTGAATATTTCCGGCTCGCTTGACGTTGGATCTATTGGAGGGTTGAACTTGCGAGCTTATCTTGGTTTAGCAGCTGGAGCAAATTTAAGTTCTACTCCGATGATAAGATTGAGCGACCAAAAAGACGAGTCGCAAACATCATTTTTTCCATACTTTGGACTTGGCATTTCCTTTTTGGATTTTCATAATAAAGTGCAAGAAACTGATGTCGAGTGGAAGGACTATGAACACTCCTCTTGGGATCTTGGGCTCGTCCAAGCTGCTTTGCTATCAACAGGCGCAGATAGCTCTTTTTTAGCTCCACCGGGGGAAAAAACTATATTAAGTGGTTTTCTCATAAAATTGCTTAATGCGGATATCGCTTTGCCTGTTCTGAATAATGGCTTTTTTGCTGGAACTTCGCTCTTTAATTTTATGGTTTTTGGAGAAAATCAGTGGGGAGCTGCTGTTTTACCTATTCGCCTTGGATATTGGCACACTTTGATAGCAGATGAGTTATCAATAGAGCCATTTTTTGAATACAATTATTATCCATCGTCATTTATTAACCTTGCTGCAAAGCTGAATTTAAGAATTAACAGCTCCTTAAATGCGAGCATACACCTTGGCTATGTTAATGGCAATACAAATAAGGTTTTTGACAAAAAAGCAGCTAAAGAGTTTTCTACTCAAAACGAATTTTCAAGATACTATTTTGGAATAGGATTTAATTTTTTGGATAACATATTCTTTCCGGAGCAGCTAAGATATTTTAAAAAATAATATTATTAAGCAGATTATGAAGTATTATTGGATATTATTGTCATTATTAATAATTATCGCCAATGCTTGCAAGCCAGATTCTTTTACTTTGCATAAGCATAAAGATGATTTGAACTCAAAAATTAGGCAAATTGATGGTTTGATAATGTCAGATTTAGATTCTTTTGAGAAAATTAATGACAATACTATATTATTGAAAAATAATG
Organism: Ignavibacteria bacterium; assembly: GCA_012522895.1. Classification (GTDB taxonomy): domain Bacteria; phylum Bacteroidota; class Ignavibacteria; order Kapaibacteriales; family UBA2268; genus JAAYJM01. The sequence continues at coordinate 11,319 of JAAYJM010000245.1, read as the reverse complement.
CTGTTGTAGCAATGCGTCTAAGCAAGGTAACTCAGCTAAGGGCGCAATTTCTTGTTGAAGTTTTAAAAGGCAATGGAGTTCTTTTCAATTTTCACAGCGTTTCTGATAACTTTGCCACTCATAGTAAAATAGCTTTCAAATACTTTGACAAAGAAATATCTTTATGGAAAGATTCCGTTTATTTATATCAAAATTTTTCAAAAAGAAATAGAAAAGATCTCAAAGAATGGGTGGTTTATGAAAATTATGGCGATAATTTAAGATTAATAGTCGGTTGCGATACAGTATTTAATAAAAAAATAAATTCCATTGCAACTGAGTATCTGATATTAGAAACCGATAAAGATAGCGAGGTTAAGCTCGAATCTATATTGTTTTCGGATATCAACAAGCTATAAAAACCCTTAAATACCTTGGAAACGATATTTGAAATAGAAATTTAAAATGTTTGAAAAAAAAATAAAAATATTTTAAAAAAAAACTAAAGTTTTTCAAAAATAAGTCGAAAATGACTTTAGAAAGGACAAGAAAAGTAAAATTTGGCAGGACGCCCGTAACAACAAACTCACTACAAGGAGGTTATTATGCCAACAGCTATATCGGGCGGCGCTAGAATAAGGACAAACACGCCAGCAGAAAACGCTTATAACGCATTACAAGCAAGTGCAAATAAAATTGCATTAGCACAACTACGTCTTTCAACAGGAAAGAGAATCAACTCAGCAGCAGACGACGTCGCGGGTTACATTACATCACGCGCATTGGCGTCAAGAAATGGTGCCTTAAAGCAATCTTTAAAGGCAGTCGGTGAAGGTCTTAACGTTACATCAATGACGCAAGACTCACTTGATAATATTAGTGGATTATTGCAGAAAATTAAAGACGCAGCTTCAACCGCTTCTTCTGGAGCATTGGGAACTGACGAAAAAGTTTCTCTTGCAAAAGGTGCTTATCGCCTGGCTCAACAAATTCAATTTGTTGTAGATTCAACAGTCTTCGGTGGCGCTCAATTATTGCAAGGTGGCTATTCCGGAAGCTGGGCAATTGGTTATTACGGAAACAACGACTTGTTAACTATTGGAGTCGACTTGACTACCGGCAATGTTAAAGAGTTTAACGTTTCTTCTACAAACGCAACATTTACACTATCGCAAGAGTTTAACCTTAATGCTACAAAAGATGCTCTTGCATCGGCTGGCGGAAATACACAAGTTTTTGCTGGAGTTACAGGGCTTAACCTCGAAAGTCTAAATGACGTTAGCGCAACAAATCTTGGCGTATTCTCAGGCTCACAAATTGTTAGCACTTTGACAAGTTTGTCAACCGCCTTGAACAACATTAGTAAAGTGGCTTCTTACATCGGTGGTATCCAAGTAAGATTGACATCACAAGAAGAATTGCTGAACTCACAGATCACAAACTTTAACTCAGCAATTTCCAGAATTGAAGATGCTGACGTTGCAACCGAGCAATTAGAATTGGTTAAACAACAGTTCTTACAGCAAACTTCATTGATTTCCTTAGCTCAAGCAAATCAAGCTCCACAAGCATTCTTGCAGCTATTTGGATAATAGCGCAGAAAAATAAAAGCTGAGCTGAGATTCTTTGAAATCTATAGCTAAGAAAAGACGGGGGCGGTCCTTCGTCTTTTCTTGCTATTAAATAAATTTTCAATTATTTTATAATTTAAAGGTTTTTTTTTATGGCAACTATGGCTCAGCAATTAGCAGCAAGTAAAGTTTATGGTGGCTCAAAAGATAACAAAGTCCCTTCATATCTTGAACAAGAAGTTTTTTCCTGGAGTAGGGAAAAAATTATACTGAAAATGTATGACCTGTTCATAGTGAGTTGCAAAAAAAATGATGTATCGAAAATGAGCAAAGTTCTTATTGAATTAATGGGTTCGCTCAATTTTGAATATGAAGAGACTGCGACACGACTTTACCGCCTATATGAATATACGCAAAGATTGATTTTTCAAAAACGTTTTAGCGAAGCAATGCTTATTATCAAAGAATTAAGAGATGCTTGGGCAATCGCTTTTAACTTAAACTAATTAAAGGACCTTTGCTATGTCAGATATATTAAGCGCTTTATTGGGGACAAGCAGCTCTAGCTCAACGACAAGTTCAAGCTCATCAACTTATTTAGACCAAATTGTTTCTGCCTATAAAGCTACACAGAATACAAAGCTTAATAGCTTGGCAAGCCAAAAAAGCGGTTTGGAAACTAAAAAGTCGTTCTATTCTTCTTTGCAAACAAAAATGAGCGCTTTGCAAGGCAATATTGATAAGATGTTTGCTGAAAAGGCAGCCGAAACATTTCAAGCCAGAACTGCTATTAGCTCAGACACGAGCGTGCTAACTATTTCTGCAAACAGAGAGGCAATTGTAGGCGTAAACTCAATTAAAGTAGAGCAATTAGCGTCGAGTGATCTTTTAATTGGAGCGCGTATGAACTCCTCAGATTCTTTTGATAAAGAAGCTGGGGATTATACTTTCAAAATTAATAATCAAGAAATAACCGTTAGCCTCGATGGAAGCGAAAGCAACGAGCAAGCAGTAAAAAAAATAGTTAACGCAATCAACTCTACGAAAGATATAACGCTTAGCTCATCAATCGTAAAAGACACAGGCTCTACGTTCAGAATTACTTTTACAGCCAACAAAACAGGCGAGGATAACGCAATTAGCTTCGATGATAATGACAGCGGGATTTTAAACGCACTCGGTTTAGACAATATTAACGGTAGAGCAGCAACTGATAAGGATTCAACGAAAGCCCATTTTAAAAATGAAAACATTTCCGAGCTTAATTCAAAACTTATAGTTAATGGAATTGAAGTTACAGGCACTTCTAATGAAGTAAAAGATCTTTTGCCCGGAATTACTATCAATCTTTTAAAAGCTCAGGAAGATGATGCAAAGCCAGTAACAACAACTACAAAAATTGGAACAGGAGAAGTAGTCAATTTTATTAAACCAATATTAGATTCTTATAACGATTTGCTTAATTTTGCAAAGTCAAACACAACGATTTTAAGAAGTGAAAGCTCAATCTATTCCTTGCATACTCAGTTACGCAACATATTTTCAACTCAATTAGCTCATGTTGATGAAGGAGATAGCACTAGTCCAAGATTTTTAAGTGAAATAGGAATTGAAGTTAATTCAAATGGCAATTTAATTATATCTAATCAGGAAAAATTAGAAAAAGTGCTGTCCAGTGATGATGGCTGGGAAAATGTAGCTAATTTATTTACAAGCAAAAAAGATGAGTCCGACCCTACGAAAGCTTATGGATTGGCAGCGCGGCTGCAAGAAATTATAAGCCCTTTTACTGGCGGCAAAGATACCGCTACTGAGCAAGGACTACTTGGCTCCCGAATTAAATCTTTAAATAGCGAAATTAATAATATTTCTAAAAGAACTATCGAAACAGAAGAAAGAATTAATTACCAAGCTGAAAACCTTAGGAAGCAATACTCAAGTTTATTGGAAATAATGTATAAAGCACAGGCGCAGTATGGTTCTTTATCAAACTTATTCTATTAGTAAAATAGATTTATCATTATTTTGGATATGATTATGACTATAGAACCGATAAAAATAATTCAGCCAATAAATATTAACCCAGTCGCCGCTGTTCATACCGAGATTTACGAACAAAGCGAGGAGTTGGGTGGGGATCGTCTTAGCGATTTTCAAAAGAGAAGCGAGGAATATATAGCTTCTAAAAAAGAAATCGAAAAGAAAGAAAAAGAAAAAGTTGTCCATAGCGACTTTAATGAGATTTCTGAGAAATTGAAATCCATTCTCGGCGAAGACAATCTTATTATCAATTTTTCTTTAGACGAAGATACTAAAAAAATGATTATGCAAGTCATTGACAGTAAAACAAATGAGGTGGTTCAGCAGTTTCCACCGGAGATTGCCCTAAAAGTAGCTCGGATAGTGGCTAACACTTTAGAAAATTGGAATATCGCTGATGCTCAAGTATAAAGCTCCAATGGAATATTTGCAAAGCATTAAAGATATTACAAACAAAATATCATCAGTTTTACTATCGCTTGAAAATTTTGGAGAAGAGGACTTTTCTCAAATAGAGGATTTTTTTAATGAGAGGCAAGACCTTATAAATCAATTAGAAACATTGCTTGCAAGTGAAGAAGGAAAAGAATATTTGAAAAATAATTCAACTTTTTTCAATAATGAGCTAAAGATTATCCAAGACATTGACGAATATAACATTATAAGAATGAAAGAAAATTTAGACGATATAAAAGAAAAATTACGTATTTTAATAAAAAGTAAATCAGTTTTAAAATATAATTTAACTTGAAAATGAGTATAGAATCAGTAAATAGAAACGCTTACGTTCAGAACCAAGCGGCTGCATCGCAAAAAAGCAGTAGCGAACAGGTCGCAAGCAATGAAACTATGCGCTCAAATCCAAGGACTGACAGATTAGAATTATCTTATCTTGCTATTAAATTCAAGCCAATACGCGAGAAATTAAAATCTGGTGAATATAGCAAGCCAGAGATAATTCGTGCTGTTGCTTCTAAGATTGCCGCTGAAATTCCAGCGCCAGCTAAAGTAGATACAAAATAGTTTTGCAGTCGCATGTTTTTTTCGAGTTTTCGCGGCATTAAGAGCCAATTTATGCGTTAAAAAAGGCATATATTTTTTTATGCCCTAATTTACTTCTATATTCTAAAAAATCAGTCCCAGATCATCTAACCCAATTCTACCAGCAATTATAATTCCCTTATAAGAAATAAACAAGGGCTAATAACGTCATAAGAAATATTTTCAAAACTCCTTTTGGCAAAAGGAAGCTATTACAAAGGACAAGATTTAGCATGAAAAAATGTTTATTTCCAATTATATTTTTTGCTTTTTCGATATGCTTTTTAGCAGCTCAAGAGCTTAAAATTGATGAAGCAAATAAATTGCTTGAACAGGGCGATTATTCTGCTGCATTGCGCGCTTATACTGGAATTTTAAATAAAAACCCAAAGGACATAAATGCCTTGCTTGGGCGTGGCTTGACTTATTTATATATAGAAATGTCCGATTCTGCAATAGCAGATTTTTCCCGCCTAATTACTATTAGTCCAAAATTTGCTGATGCGTTCAATAATAGAGGCTTAGCTTATAGCTATAAACAGGAAATGGATTCTGCTTTCAGCGATTTCAATAAAGCCATTGAACTGGATTCAGATTTTGCGGAGGCATACTTGAATAGAGCGGGTATTTATTTGCATATTGAAAAAAATGACGAAGCTTTAGAAGATTTGTCGAAAGCTATAAAACTAAATCCAAAAAATCCAGAAACTTATATGCAAAGGGCGCGCCTTTTCCATAAAAAAAACGACTTTGAAAATGCTATCAAAGATTTTTCCAAAGCAATAGAAAACGGTATCAAGAATGACGAGGTTTATTATCTAAGGGCTAACGCATATTTTAAGCTTGAAAAGTATGAAAAAGCTATTGATGATTATTCTTTTGCTCTCAAATTGAATTCGAAAAACAGCAATGCCTTGAATAACCGAGCTATTGCCTTTGATATGATTGGAGACTCGCTGAATGCTAATTTCGACAGGCAGCAAATAGAAAATATTCATCTGAATTTTTTTAATGTGCCGGATCTTTCAAGCTTGCAATATAAAAAATATTTTAACGCCGATAGCTCGATCGTTATTACTTTGCCCGAGGGCTGGTTTCAAATTGAGGACCAATTCCAAGATCTAAAAAGAATGATAATTTCCCAAGATAGCTTAAGCCAAGATGGGAATTCTTTTTTTATTGGGGCTGAGCTTTATTCCTATTACAATATGGAAAAAAATTATGGAGTGCAAGACAAAGAGGAAATACTTGAATTTTGGAAAGGAAGCACAGCACAAAATGCAATGGACTACGCCACTTACTCGATTCAATCGCAGAAAATGTTTAAAAGAAATGAATTTTCTGGATTGCTGAATAAAGTATTTATGCAAGCAAACAGCAATCAACCATTAACTTATTTGACAGAGCTTGTGCTTGCAAAAGATGATTTTTTATTTTTTGCATATTTCCAAGTTCCAGATGGGATTTACAAATATTATGAAGAGATTGTCGAAAAAGCAATTGACTCGCTAATTATCAAGTAGAATTTCCGCTCAGTTTCTTTTATAAGTCCATAGAAAAAAAACCTTCTATTTTTATAAATTTCCATATATTTGCTATATTATATTTTTTAAATTTTTCCAAAAAGCATAATATGGTAAAAATTTCTGCTCCTTATTCTATTTTCTTAGCTTGCAAAGTTAAGTGCAACTCCCCCAAGTTGAATGGAGCTTCATTATGAAGCTAAAAATTCCACTTCATTATCAAATACTTGCCGCATTAATTTTCGGGGCATTATTTGGTTCTATTTTTAAAATCCCAGATAATGCTTTCACTTTGAAGCGCAGCTTAAGCAATGTCCCGCATAAAGAAAAAATTGAAAAATACGAGCAGATTGCTTTAATTTATAAACAAAGTGAAGATTCTATAGCTCAAGAATTTCTTTTCAAGCGAGGCGAGCAAACTGCATTTATTAAAAAATTCCGCTCTTTTTCCAATTTAGAAAAAAAGAATTTAACGCTTAAAGTTATTAAGAGCGGAAAAACTAATAACTATCACAGCCTTATTTCAGTCGAAAAAATTCCTACTATTGCAACAGAAATAAAACCGATTGGAACGGTCTTTATTCGATTGCTTAGCTTTTTAGCAATTCCTTTGGTTATAGTAACGCTAATTGTGGGCGCTGCGAGCATTGATGATCTGAAGAAATTGGGAAGAATAGGCAGCAAAACTTTTGCATTTTATATTATCTCAACCGCAATAGCAATCACAGTTGGACTTGTTCTCGCAAATTTAATTCAGCCCGGGAAGTATGTGAGCGCTGCAGCGCAGGAAAGCTTAGCCGCGGAGTTCGAGCTTGAAAGCGCTGAGAAAATAACGCAAAAACTTGATGTTGATATTGTAGATTTTTTTGTTCAAATAGTCCCGCAAAATCCTTTTAAGGCAATAGCAAGCGGCGAAATGCTTCAAATCGTCTTTTTTGCAGTTCTATTTGGAACCGTTTTAACTTTTATTGATAAAAAGAAATCTGCTCTGCTCGTTTCTGTTTTAGATGCTATATCGGACGCGATGATAAAGCTGGTGAATATCGTAATGAAGCTTGCTCCTTATGGCGTTTTTGCATTAATTGCGGCGACCATAGCTGATTTTGGATACGAGATTATTTACACATTGTTTTGGTATATGTTCACGGTGCTTGCAGGTCTTTTACTTCACACTATACTTGTGTATTCCGCAATAGTAAAAGGCTTTGGGAAAGAAAGTCCAGTTAAATTTTTCAAGGGCATTCGAACCGCGCAAGCTATTGCTTTTAGCACAAGCTCAAGTGCTGCAACTTTGCCTGTTACAATGGATTGCGTTGAGAATAAACTTTCCGTTCCAAAAAAAATATCTTCTTTTGTTCTCCCTTTGGGAGCAACAATTAATATGGACGGCACTGCTCTTTATCAAGGAGTTGCAGCGCTTTTCATTGCTCAGGTCTATGGTATTGATTTATCAATTACCCAACAGCTTACAATAGTTTTAACTGCCACGCTCGCATCAATCGGAACAGCCCCTGTGCCTGGAGTTGGAATAATTATGCTTGTAATGATTTTGCAATCTATTCAGCTTCCGGCTGAAGGAATTGCACTTATTCTTGGTGTAGATAGAATTTTAGATATGTGTAGAACGATTACTAATATTAGTGGTGATGCGGCTGTTTGCGTTGCGATCGCTGGAAGCGAAAAAGATAAATAAGCAGGCAGTTTATAAAAATGTTTTAAAAAATGACGATTTGTTGTTAAATTAAAGTATTATTTTTTACTAAAATAAATATTTTGTGTAAAATATTAGAAAAATTATGGAATTTCTTTACATTATCCCAATAAGCTATTTGCTTGGTTCAATACCATTTGCTTATCTATTTGTGAAAAAACACAGCGGCAAAGATTTAAGAAAAGAAGGCACTGGCAATATAGGGTCAATGAACAGTTATGATGTTACTGGAAAAAAATGGATAGGTATTACTGTTGCAATTTGTGATTGCTTAAAAGCAATTCTTGCTATGTTCCTCGCTTGGCTAATTGCTGGCGATTATCCGATTTCTTATGTCTTTGCGTCTTTTTTTGTGATTTTAGGGCATAACTATAACGTTTTTCTTTGTTTCCGTGGGGGGAGAGGGCTTGCACCTGCACTCGGCTGCTTTTTATTGCTTAACCTCTTTTTCCCTGTTGTCTGGGGTATTTTATGGCTCATAGCATATTATTTTACAAAAAAAGATGTGCACTATAGCAATGCCATAGCTACTTTTGTAGTGCCTTTTTTTCCATTTTTTATTCCTTATTCTTTTTTAAAACATTTTTCTGTTGTTTTCTATTTTCCTGAAACTCATTTGAAAATTGCATTGGTGCTTGTCTGTTTCCTTGTGCTTTCAAAGCATTTAACTCAAATTGCAAAACCTATTTTAAAGTATGAAAAGAAATAAATGGGTGAGAAACAATTAGAAATACTTTTTCTTACGGCGCGTTTTCCCTATCCTTTAATTGGTGGCGATAGGGTGAAGCCGCATTATTTGCTCAAACATTTAAGTGAAAAACATAAGATTACACTGGTCAGTTTTCATCAAGGAGAAGAAATTAAAGCCGAAGATAGGGCGATTATTGAAAACATGGGCTTGGACGTCCATATAATAAAGCTAAACCCTTTGAAAGCCGCAGCAAATCTTAGTTTTAAGCATCTTTTTTCTTTGCCGCTTGAAATTGGCTATTACTATCAAAATCCATTTAAAAGAAAAGTTGAGGAGCTTTTTAAAGCAAAAAAATTTGATTTATGCTTTGCTTTTTTTATGCGAACAGCAGAATACCTTAAAAACAAAAAAATCCCAAAAGTGCTTATAGCAGAGGACTGTCGGGCGCTTTACCAAAAACGCTCTTTCGAGGAAAGTAATCATCTTTTACAAAAAGCAGTGCGTTTTTGGGAATATAAAATGCTTTGCAAATATGAAAAGAAAATCGTAGATTATTTTGATTTTGTTACATTTGTAACCGAGCAGGACATTGCTTCTATGCGACTTTATAACAGCAAGGCAAACTATTTCTTATTGACAAATGGAACTGATGTAAATCATTTTAAGCCAAGCGAATCGGATATTTCGAGCCGCGAGGGTGTTCTTTTTTCTGGAAAATTGGATATTTGGGCAAATGAAATTATGCTGCAAAGAATAATCAACAAGATTCATCCAATAGTTAAGAAAGATCTTCCAAACGCGATTTTGAATATTGTGGGTGCAAACCCCAGGCAGAATATCAGGTCGCTTTCAACTCAAGACATAGTTTTAGATTTCAATGTCCCGAATATGCTTCCATTTCTACAAAAAGCAAGAGTATTTTTGCATCCGCATACAGGGGCAACAGGCATACAAAACAAGGTGTTAGAGGCAATGTCCTGTGCCTGTCCAGTTGTTACAACTCCTACTGGAATCCAAGGTATTGACGCCGTTCATAATGTTCACTGCCTTATTGGAGAAAGCGACAAAGAATTAGCAAAGCATACCATAGAGCTATTGAAAAACAATGACTTAGCAAATAAAATCAGCAGAAATGCAAGACAATTGATTGTCGAAACACATTCTTGGGAATTCGTCAACCATCAACTTGATGAACTTGTAGCCCGCACTTTGCAAGCAGAACGATTAGCTGTCTGAACCTTGATTTTCTTGATTAAAGATTACTTGATTATTTTCGGAAAAATAGAAAAACAGTGCAATCAATAAAATTCAGTGCAATAACAGTCCAGACAGAGCAGACAAATCCAAAAATTTATTACTATTCCCTTATAGCAAGGCTTTTCCAAGCAGCGCTGCGCCGATAATGCCAGCGTCCTTTGTAAAACGAGCGATGCGGATTTCGAGATCTGATGACAGCACTGGTATCACCCTCGCTTGCATTGTGTTGAGAGCAGTATCGAAAAGCAGTTTATGGGCTTGAGAAATTCCACCGCCAATAACGATTGTCGGTATATCTAAAATATTTATTAGCGAACTGAGGGCAACTCCAAGTATAGTTCCAATTTCTTCAAAAATTGAGCAAGCTGTTTCATCTTTATATTTCTCAATAGCTTCAGAAACGAAGTATGGGTCGGTTTTTGGGTATGTATGCAAAATAGAACTTGGATTTTCAGCCATTTTCTTATTTGCAAAATCAATGATTTGCTTTCTTCCAATAAATTCTTCTAAAATGCCTGTTCTATATGGATTTTGCTTGTCAAGTTGAGCAGCATAATCAATGATACTGTGGCCAATTTCGCCAGCAAAGCCATTTTGACCCAAATATATTTTTTTATTGATTACAATTGTTCCGCCCACCCCAGTTCCTAAGGTTATATAAATAAAATTATCAATATCATTGCCAGCCCCCAAACTAAGCTCAGCCAAACAAGCAGTATTTGAATCGTTATCCACTGCAAAAGGCAAAGAAATCTCTTTTTTAAATTGGCTGATAATATCAATATTTTGCCAGCCTTCCAAATTTGGAGCGAGCCGAATAAGTCCATTTTTTGAGACCATTCCAGGCGCCCCCATTCCAATCGTTTTTATTTCAGGGTGTTTGCTAAGCAGATGCTTAGTGATCTTGATTATAAACTGAATCAATTCGTATGGCTCTTGCTTTGCGTTTGTGGGTTTTGTGCTTTGAAAAACTAAATCTAAATGCTTATTCAAAATGCCGAATTTTAAATTAGTTCCTCCTAAATCTATTCCGAGATACATAAATCTATTATTTTATATTTTACATATTTTTGAAAATTGCGTCCTGCTTTGCGATAGCAAGTCCAATTCCTTGCTATGCTCCGCAAACTAAAGAACCTTGTCCCTTAAATGAAAACATAATAGTTCTTTTTTCATTAAATAAATTTTGAAATTAATAAATTATTCTGTAATTTTGAAAAGATTTTTTGGTGGGCTCGCATAATGGTATTGCAGCGGTCTTGAAAACCGCCGGGGGCAACCCTGTGGGAGTTCGAGTCTCTCGCCCACCGCTCTTTTCCAAAACCTTTTATTTGAAACTCTTTTTTTCTAAAAAATCATTCGATATTTTCATATTTTTTCCAGAAAAATAGAAAATGACAGCAACCTATTTTAATAATTTCATATTTTAAAAATAATTTAGTTCTTATTGTTACTTTTGGTAACATTTTCGCTTAAGTATATTAAAAAGTATATATATTGTCTCTT
>JAAYJM010000244.1 GCA_012522895.1 Ignavibacteria bacterium | reverse complement strand
AAGGGATTAATAATACAGTTTCGCTTCTCAAATAAACGAAAAACGAGACGATAAAGAAATTAACTTTTTTCACCAAAAATATAAAGGAATTATATGGAAAATCAAGAAACTTTCCGTCTGCCGAGAATAAACGAGCCAGCCCCAGCATTTACTGCTATTACTACACAAGGAGATATTAATTTTCCAGAAGATTACAAAGGGAAATGGGTGATTCTTTTTAGCCACCCCGCAGATTTTACTCCTGTTTGCACTTCCGAATTTATGGCATTTGCAAGTATGGAAGAGCAGTTCGCTGAAGCAAACTGCAAGCTAATTGGTCTTTCAGTTGACGGACTTTATAGCCACATCGCTTGGCTAAGGACAATCAAAGAGAAAATTGAATATAAAGGTATGAAAAATATTGAGGTTAAATTCCCTTTGATTGAAGATATTACTATGGATGTCGCTTCAAAATATGGTATGATTCAGCCCGGTGAAAGCAACACAAAGGCTGTTCGCGCTGTTTTCTTCATCGACCCAAATAGCATTTTAAGGGCTATGATTTACTATCCATTGAGCTTGGGTAGGAACTTTAAAGAGCTTTACCGCGCTTTAATAGCCATGCAAACTGCAGATGCTTTTTCCGTTGCTACTCCAGCTGATTGGCACCCCGGTGACGATGTGATTATCCCAACAGCAGGTTCTTGTGGCGTTGCTAAAGAAAGAATGGAAACAAAGGATCCAGACGTGCATTGCTACGATTGGTTCTTCTGCACCAAAAAATTGGATAAAGAAAAAGTATTAAGCACTATTTTGAAAAAGTAATTTTTTTAAAATCCCCCCGGCCCCCTTTTTCAAAGGGGGAGACTTCTTTTTAGGTGGGAAACACAGAACGGTCCTGTGTCCCCCGCTGGCGGGGGCAGGGGGTGGATATTGTTTCAGATCTGCCACACCTTGAAAGTGTGGCAGATCTGCGTAACATTTGGAGACGTCTAAATATAAAAATGGGGGCAAAGACCTGTTAATCGGGCTAAAGAGCGACTGAATTTTTTGGAAGAGATTCTATTATTGCTTTAAGAACTTTGTTTATTTCATAAGGGTTTTGAAATACCTCAATTATCTCCTCGTCAATTTCTACAAAAGTTCTTTTCCCTTTGTAATAAGGATTTCTTTTTGCTTTGGTATAATCAAAATCATATTCCGGGAACAAATCATCTTCAATTAAATCAATATTTTCCTCTATTTTCTTCATGTTTATTTCTTTCATTTTTGGTTGCTTTTCTTGAACTAATTATTCTAATTACTCCGCTTCTTTCTGCAAATGAAACGATTAGCAAGTTATTTTTAGAAGAGTAACCAATCATCAAGTATCTGTCTTCTTCGCCAGAGTGAAAATCATCGTATAAAAAAGCTGCAAACTCATCTTTCCAAACTGACATTGCTTCTTCAAAAGAAACATTATGTTTTAATAAATTCTTTTTTGCTTTTTCTTTGTCCCAGCCGAATGAAAGCTGCATCTTCCCTTGCTTAATAAATTACACCCTGCCTTCTCAAAATCAAATTACAAAAAAAATTATAATTCACCAAAAGATCTTTATTTTTAAAATGTCAGACAAGCACAATATAATATCACAATAGAGATTAAATTATTGTAGAAGAAAAGATGTGCCACACCTTCGAGGTGGCGTCCATCTGAAAAATCAAGCAATCTTTTAATCAAGGAAATCACGGTTCAGATATTCTGGATTCTTCACTGTCGTTCAGAATGACAGTGCTACACTATCTCCCCCTTTGAAAATAAGGACGGGGGATTTTCTGGATTCCTCGCTGCGCTCGGAATGACTGCGCTCTCCTTATTTCCTGAGAATCTAATTCCCGCTTCCCGCTTCCTAATTCCCAATCACAGCTCTAAAAAGGCTGCCTTGCTGAAATTGTTTACTTTATAGCGATAACTTGCTAAGCCATCTTCAAAATTAGAGAATTTTATAGATAAGTCCGTTTCTGCTTTCAGATTGATTAAACCAGCTTTTTCTGGGATTTTTAAAGAAAGTTTAAAATCTTTTTTGGGTATTAAATTTATGTATTTTTCATCTTGTTGAAATACACGGAGAACTTGCTTAACTGTTTCATAATTATTAAGATAATCGCTTCCTGCGGCATTATAAATTCCATAACGCTCTTTCTCTATAATTCTAAAAATTGCTAAGGCAACGTCATCGGCAAGTGTAGGGGTGGAAAAATAGCTGTCGCTAACATCGACTTTCTTTTTTTCAAAAACGCTTTCGAAAATATGTGCAGTAAAATCTTTTTTCATAAAGGAAGAAAAGCCGTAAACTTTGCTTGTTCTAACGATTGTTCCTCTATTTACGCCAGTAATGCAAACGTTTTCTGCGGCATGTTTTGTTTTACCAAAATAATTTAGTGGGTCTGGCTTTGCGTCTTCGCTGTAAGGTCCTTTTCTCCCATCGAAAACGTAGTCCGAGGAAAGTGTAATTAATTGAATATCAAGCACCCTTGCGACTGAAGCAAGATTTTCTACTGCAACAACGTTAATGTCCCAAGCAAGTTTGTGATTATTTTCGCATAGTTCTAAATCGTTAATTGAAGCGGTATTAACAATAAGGTCTAACTTTTCGTTATAGCAAAAACTTTTCAAGCTTTTCATATCCGTTAAATCAATATAGCTTGCTTTCATTCTATCATTTTTCCGAAAAGACTTTGCCTTTGAGGAGATGATTATTAGATTATGATTGCTCTCGTTTAGCAGAATTTCAATAAGAGTTTCCGCGATTAGATTTGAGCCACCGCAAATCAAAATATTTTTTTCTTCCATTTTATTTACTCAATATTCTGCACTTGCTCTCTAATTTTTTCAATTTCTTCTTTAAGAAAAACCACTATGTGCGAAAGCTCGGCATTTTCAGCTTTTGAGCCAATTGTGTTAACTTCTCTATTCATTTCTTGAAGCAAAAAATTAATCTTTTGGCCCGCTGGCTCTTTTTGTTTTAGGCATTCATTGAAGAATTTAATATGGGAGCGAAGTCGAACGCACTCCTCAGAAATATCAAGTTTATTTGCTTGAAAAATAATTTCTTGCTGAATTCTTATTTCGTCAATTTCATCATTTTCAAATAGCTGATAAATTTTTTGACGCAAGCGTTCCCGTCCATCTTTTACTCTGTTTATTGCAATTTCTTCAATTTTATCTAAATTATCGCTTATGTTTTTAATTCTGTCCCTAAAATCTTTGAGGATTTGCTTTCCTTCGGCTGCTCTCATTTTTTTTAAAGATTTAATTGCTTCTTGAATTGCAGTCTTTGCCAGCTTCCAATCTAAATTGTTATCCACATTTTCGGTTTTTTTCAAATAAAGCGATGAGAGTGTTAAAATGTGGTCTAAATTCACAGCTTGCTTAATTGCTAAATTCTTTCTCAATTCTGCAAGTGAATCTTTATAGTTAGCAGCCAGCTCGTGGTCAATAGTAAATTCAGCTTCAGGGCTATCGTGTTCAATGCTAACAAAAACGTAAACCGAGCCACGCGATAAATTCTTTTTAAGCATTTCCCTTATCTCAAACTCTTTATCGAATAGGGTTTTTGGCAATTTGCAAGAAATTTCTAAATACCGTCCGTTAAGCGTTTTAATCTCAACGGAGACAGTCCGACCTTCCTCTTTTACTTCGCGCTTGCTAAATGCAGTCATACTGTTTATCATATTTTCCAAACCTAAATTTTTAAATTTAATCTATTAATTATTGGAATTAAGAAAACTTTTTTTATTCTTTACTCCATAGACAAATACAAATTAGTTAATTATTTTGTTCTATTATAAATTAAAATTCATTGATTTGCCTTCTTGCATAAATCCATTTGATATTCTCGAAAGCTGCGGCAGAACAATTTACTCAATAAGCCTTTTCCTGCTTAACTCTGGGAAAATCTGCGATTCAATGTAGTTCGACTTTCCGCTTGGAATTTCCATTTCAAAATAAACGTAGGCAATTCTTGGCTCTTGGGTTGCAACTTGATATTTAAAAGGCGTTTGAAGTGTAAATCGTTTGTAGGCAATGTCTTTTCTTAAGCCGACAACGGAATCGTAAGGTCCGGTCATACCGACATCGCTAATGTAGGCAGTTCCTTTTTGCATAATTTGAGCATCTGCAGTTTGAACGTGTGTGTGTGTGCCAATAACAGCACTTACCCGTCCATCGAGATAGTTAGCAAGTGCGATTTTTTCAGCCGTAGTTTCTGCGTGAAAATCTACAATAATATAGCTCGTTTTTGGAACGATAAGACTCAAAGCATAGTCAGCTGCTTTAAAAGGGCAGTCAATAGTTTGCATATAAGTCCTGCCTTGCAAATTCAATACTGCAATTTGTGGCAGCCGCTCGTTTTCAAAAAACAGAAAGCCCTTGCCAAGATTGCCAGAGGGATAATTAAAAGGTCTAATCAAATTGGGGCAGTTGGCTAAAAGTTCCTTGCCTTTCCAATTTTCCCAAATATGATTGCCGCTCGTTAAAGCATTTATTCCATAAGAAAAAAGCAAGTCTGCTTCGGCTTCTGTGATTCCTTTCCCAGCAGCAGCGTTTTCTCCATTTGCTAAAATAAAGTCTGGCTTGTATTTTTCCACTAATATTGGTAAAAACTGCTTTACAGCCTCAATCCCAGTCGAGCCAACAACGTCTCCAATAAATAAGGTTTTTATAAGATTATTCAATTTTGCTATAGATTAATACTGAGTAAATTCTGGATTATTATTTTTTTCTTGCGATTCCTTTAATATCTTTGATTTATAATCAATTACTTTCTTTCTAATTGTTTCGTCAGAAGCCCCGAGGATTTGCATAGCGAGCAGTCCAGCATTTTTTCCTGCACCAATGGCAACAGTTGCTACCGGCACACCCGATGGCATTTGCACAATCGACAGAAGAGAATCAAAACCATTTAAGGCTTTCGATTGAATAGGAACTCCAATAACGGGCAAAGGGCTGCAAGCCGCAATCATGCCCGGAAGATGTGCCGCTCCACCGGCGCCTGCTATTATAACTTTGAATCCGCGCTGCGCCGCCTCCGAGCCGTATTCAATCATTTGCTTTGGAGTGCGATGGGCTGAAACTACCCGCATTTCGTAAGGGACGCCGAATTCCAGACAAATCGTTGCCGCTTCCCTCATCGTTGGCAAATCGGAATCGCTTCCCATTATTATCGATACAAGTGCTTCTTTCATACTTTTTCAAATATTTTTATATTTTAAACGTTACAATATGCAAATTTATATATTTTATTAATAAAAATGAAGAAATTGTGGAAGTAAAACTAAAATTAGAAAATAATATGGAAATTGTTGCATCAAACAAGTCTGGACTTGAAACGATGTTTGATGCATATCCTGCTGCTGGAGCTGAAGGAAAAGCTGCAACACCAATGGAGGTTATGCTTGAAACGATTGGTGCTTGTTCGATGATGGATATCGCTACTATTATCAGAAAAAAAAGAAAGCAGATTACAAAACTTGAAGCAATAATTAACTCAGAAAGAGCAGCTGAGCATCCAAAAGTTTTTACTAAAGTAAATATAAAGTATATTTTGACAAGTCCCGATGCGGAGCTAAATGATTTAGAGCGCGCGGTAGAGCTTTCTCATTCCACGTATTGCGCAGTCTCTGCGATGTTCAAGCGCTCTGGCTCTGAGGTTAATACGGAATCCGAGCTTATAAAAGCATAAGAAAAATGCCGAATAAAATATAATTTTCTCTACCCTTCTTCTTTCCAACTCTTTTTAAGTGGGTAGTGGAAAGACAAAGAGCCACTCTCGAATGAGTGGCTTTGTTTTTTATTTAAACCTTTCAAAATACGCATCAATTTCGTCTCGCGTTTCTATGCCAGCTTTCTCGAAGTAATTAAACAATGTGATTTACTTACTCACATTTAAAACGCATTTATAATATGCTCGTAAACAGGCTCGCCGCTTGTGAAATCAATAGTGAGGACATCGAAGCGGCAGGGCAAGTTTACAATATTATTGAATTGCAAAAAAGCTGTTGCGGCTATTCTAAGCTTTTTCTGTTTCTGAGGCGTAATCGTTTCTAATAAAGAATTTAGATATTTAGTATTTCCAGATTTGACCTCGATAAACACTAAATAATCTCCGTCTTTTGCAACGATGTCTATTTCAGCGACCTGTCCGTATCGAAAGTTACGCTTTAAAATAACATAATTTTTCTTTTTGAAAAAATTTACAGCAAGCTCTTCGGCATCATTTCCTTTTTGGCGATTGTTTTTTTCCATTTTTTATTATCTTTCGCTGTTTAAAAACTTCGTCATATTCGTTTTTTTCAAGAGTAAAATTCGTAGTAACGTAATGCCAACCGGGTATTTTCTCATTTTCGCTGTAGTGCATTGAAAGTTTTTGCTCCATTGTGCTAAAATAATGAACAGGGACAAACAATTCAGAAGATATGTCTAATATGCCGTGTGCATTAATAATTACAGTGGTGAAAAAACTTCCCTCGCCAACAATGGTTTCTACGCTTCCCTGTCCAGTTCTTATATAGTCAAAGCGATTGCAATGATAATTGAGTGTGTCTATTCTTTGCTTCACTCTATTGAGAGAAGAATGGTGCAGAATAGCTGGAGGAAAGCCATTTTCAAGGAGCGTGTCCGATGCTTCGCATATCCAAGATTCGTTTATTGCTTTTAAAGACTCTCCGAACTTGAACAAAATGAAAGGATGAAAAGGACCGCCAGGGGCGATAGTCGGCGAAACGCTGTCAACATATCGCACAGAATAACGGTTACCCAAGGAATCGAGTTCTATTCTAACTCTTTTGTTAAGCCATTCGGAATCCTTTCGTTCAACCGAGTCTTCGCCCTTCGTTTGCTCAATGCTTCTGAACTCAATCATTTTTTGCGTTAAAAAGAAATTTCCTTTTGAGCTTATGCTGTCGCAAAATAT
Source organism: Ignavibacteria bacterium (assembly GCA_012522895.1). Classification (GTDB taxonomy): domain Bacteria; phylum Bacteroidota; class Ignavibacteria; order Kapaibacteriales; family UBA2268; genus JAAYJM01. Next base: position 1,473 of record JAAYJM010000244.1, on the reverse strand, counting down.
TTCCCAACGCTCAAAACGGCTTTTAAGCAATGGGGCGCCGTAATCAATGGCAATGCTATCGAAAGACACAACTTTATAAGTTAATTTCTGCCCTAACTTAAAATCGAATTTTAAGCGCAAGGTGTCTTTGATCTTTACTTCCGTAGAATCAATATCAGCCTCTTTAGCTTTAACGTTGTTTAAAAGCGCAAAGTTTAAAAGTGCAAAGCAAGTTAAAAGACCTGCAAAGAAGAATTTAGTTTTTAGGGAATTTAATAATTTATATTTCATTTTTAAGCATTATTAAAGTTATTAAAAGTAAGAGTTTTTCCTGTGGCATCAAGTTCAGCTTCCACTCCAATTGGTATAGTTGAATTTCTTTGAGTATGCCCAAAGGGAAAACTGATAATGGTCGGCTTCCCAAGTTCTTTGAAATGCTGCTCAAAAACCTCGCGAAGAGTAGGGGAGTAGCCAGGGAAGAAATTCCTTTTTCTATCTAATTTAGCTAGGTCACCAATAATTGCGGCTGCAATATTGTCGAGTTTTCCAGCTAATTTTAATTGAGTGAGCATTCTATCAATTTTATATGGGTCTTCAGATTTTTCTTCAATAATTAAAATAGCGCCATCGCTATCGAATTCATAAGGAGTTCCAAGTAATGAATTTAAAACGGTGAGATTGCCGCCAATAATGCGTCCTTTGGCTTTTCCTTTCACAATCACAGCCGCTTTCGGCTCTGATAAGGAAATTTTGTCCTTCGCCTCAGTTAAAAGTGTTCTTTTAAAAGATTGATAAATAAATTGGTTAAAGCTTGATGCAACAGGGCCATGGAAAGTTACCAAGCCGGCGTTTGTGTAAATTGCATTGATTAAAGCAGTTAAATCGCTAAAACCAATTATCATTTTTGGATTATTGCGAATAATGTCATAATCGAGCAGACGGAGGATTCTTAAACTACCCCAGCCACCTCTGGCGCACATTATCCCTTGAACGTCCTCTCTTTGAACGAAGTGCATAAATTCTTCGGCTCTTTCTTCGTCTGGAGCAGAAAAGTATTTATTTTTTGAATTGTATTTTTTTACAGTATTGCCAACTTCACATTTAATACCATGTCTTTTGAAAGTGGAAACCCAGCTTGCAATTTGCCCGGGCGATGAAGGGCTTGCGGGCGCGCTTATTGCAACCGTATCTCCTTTTTTTAAAGCTAATGGAGAAATTGATTGAAGCCTGCTTTGCTTCTGGGGAAAGTTCCCTTCACGATTTAAAAGGACGCTTTTTGAAAAAACATTTTTTCCTAATGTGATTAAAGGAACTGCCTGAATGCTCTTTATGAAGCTGCGTCTATTAATAATTATTATCTTTCAATTTTTAAATCAAAAAATAATAATTTAGCATTTTTTTTAGACATATTAAAAAGTTTTCAGAATATTTTCATTTACATTCAAAATAAAAAGAGTTAAATAATAAAGATTGAGCCAATACTTTCTTATATTT
>JAAYJM010000243.1 GCA_012522895.1 Ignavibacteria bacterium | reverse complement strand
GCATAAGTCATCGCAAGAAACAAGAGAAAGAATGCGAAAACTGAAAGCATTGTTTTTTTCACAATTTTTCTCTTTTTCTAAACTATTAAAATCTATATTTAAAATTAATCAAAAAAACTAAAAAAAACAATCTTTATTATAAAATATTTTTTTACTTTTGTATCTGTTTTTTTTTAAATTTGAGGTATACTATGTATAAATATATAATGATTCTTTTGCTCCTTGTCGCCTTTATGGGATGTAACGACAACTCAACAGATAGCACAGCGCAAAAGAAAGTCAAAATTGCAGCAATTCTTGATTTATCAGGTGCATATAAAGTGTATGGACTTGAATGCAAGCAGGCATTAGAGCTAATTCAAAAAAAGAATCAAGATTTTGAAATTAGCTACTATGATTGCAAAAGCATAAACGAATCGGCGGATTCTATTCTAAACTTGATAATAGCTGAGGACAATAAGCCAGCTATTGTAACTTTATCAAGTTGGGTTAGCAACTATTTAGCAGAAAAAATTGCTCAAAATAATTTGCTCCAAATACCAGTAGGCAGCTCCGCTTTTACAAAATCTGATTTGCACTCTTCTATTATGATGACAGTGAGAGTGGAGAAGGAAAGCGATTTTTTAATCAGCAAACTTTCGGCTTATAGCAAAATTGCACTAATGCACGTCAACAATGCACTTGGAGATTTGTGGAATAGCCAGTTAGCCAATAGCTTAGGCGAGAGGATTGTTGCCTCTGAAATATACGATGATACTAAAAGTGATTTCACAGAAGAATTAACGAGAATAGCAAGTCAAAACCCAGATATAGTTGTGCTTGTTTCTACTTCTGAAACTGGCGCCATTTTAAGCCAAGCCGAAGCACTTGGGCTAAACTTAGCTTTCATTGGAACAAGAACAGTCCTTACAAACGAGCTTCTTAAAGCTAATATAACTAAGGATTTTATTTTTTCTTATCCAAAGATTAATTACGATTTTCAGCTCATTAAGGATTTCGAAGCTGAATATGCCTATCGTCCCAGTTCATTCACAGCTGAAATTATAGACTTATACCTTCTGTTGCAAAAAGCAGCAGGCAATTCAAAATGCTCCCGCGATGAGCTTATTGAATTTGTAAAAAATTCTTCTTTAAATGGCTCCTTCCACACAATTAAATTTGACGGAGTTTGCAGAGCTGAATATGACTTTACTATAATGAAACTAAAGGATGGTAAGTTCGCTGAGCTTGAATAGAAAAATTTGATATAATGAAACTTTAACTCTATATCAACCCAGAGAATATTCTCTGGGTTGTTTTTTTGGCTTTACAAAATTTTTTTATATGACTCGCTGAGGGAAAGCGGAAACTACAATGTATTATAATCTCGTCTCCCCCCTACTATTTCTGTGCTTAATGCCCTATGCCTTTATAATAAAATCCAGCTTCTTTAAATGCAGACTTATTTAAACAATTTTTCCCATCAATAATTACTTTTACTTTTGTATTTGCAAGCATTTCTGGGTTGATATTTAAAAATTCTTTGTGGTCAGTTGCAATCACTATTGCAAAAGCATCTTTTAAAGCGTCTTTAAGATTTGAGACGTTGCTTAATAGGGGGAAATAAGGATCGAAAACAGTTAAATTTGCTCCGCTTTTTAAAAGTAGCTTTTCGATTTTTAATGAGGGACTTTCTCTAATATCTCCTACATCAGCTTTATAAGACATTCCAAGCAGTGCAATCTTTGCCCCTTTTATAGACTTCTCAAATTCATTCAAGCCGTTTGCTAAAAGTTCGATTGTGTAAAAAGGCATTGAATTATTAATTTCGCGCGCTAACTTTAAATATTTGTGGTCAAATCCGCTTTTCTTTGCTCTTTCAATTAAAAAATATGGGTCTACTGGGATGCAATGCCCTCCTACCCCACAGCTCGGATAGTGCGGCATAAATGCAAAGGGCTTATTCGCAGCACCTTTTATTACTGTAACTAAATCAATACCAAGCACATCGAAAGATTTTGCAAGCTCATTCACAAAAGCTATATTTATATCTCTAAATGTATTTTCAATGATCTTTGTTGCCTCCACAGATTTCAAATCTGGCATTTCATTAACCTCATTATCAATGAAACTGCGGTAAAAATCTGCAAGCATTTTTGTAGTCTCAGCTCGGGTTGAGCCAACATTCCTTGGTATATTATACACATTCCAAACAGGGTCGCCGGGGTTTATTCGCTCCGGGCAGTGGGCTATATCGAAATCTACACCTGCTTTCAGTGCCGTTTTTTCTTCTAACAAAGGTTTCACAATTTCTTCGCAAACGCCGGGGTTTATTGTCGACTCAATAACCACAGTTTGACCTTTTTCCAAAAATTTAGAAATTTCTAAAACCGCTTCTTTCAGTGGTTCAAGATTAGGGGTATAGTCGTTTAGCACTGGGGTGGGGACGCAAACAATGTAAATGTCAGATCCACGGATCTGCTCAGAATTGCTTGTGCAGTTAAAACTAATTTCTTTCAAATCCTTTTCGCACTGCTCGTCATCAATTGGGCATTCCCTTTTTTTAATTATTTCAATTTTTTCTTCAGATATATCGTATCCAACAACGCTGTGCTTAGTTTTTCTTGCTATAGCGCAAGCAAGTGGAAGACCTACATAACCTAATCCAATAACAGTAACTTTCATAAATTTTTCTTTATTTTTTAAAAAAGCAATTACAAAATTAATAAAAAAGCATAAAACAAGTTATTATTTTTGCAATCTTTACATAGTAATAATTCTTGTAACTATGTTATCAACTGTGGCAAGAGTTTTATTAAGCTCTTCATTTATAACAACATAGTCAAATTCATTTTGATGTTCAATTTCTAACTTTGCTCTTTCTAATCTTTTTTGCACTTGCTCGCTTGTCTCGCTCGCTCTTTTCTTTAATCGTTCTTCAAGAACTTCAATCGAGGGCGGGACAAGGAAAATTAGTGCTGTATTATCTGGGAAAGCTTTTTTTAAGTTGATTGCACCTTTTACGTCAAGATCAAAAAGGAGAAAAATCCCTTCAGCAACGGCTTTATTTATTTGAGATTTTAAAGTGCCGTAGTAGTTGTCGAAAATCTTTTCATACTCAACAAATTCATTATTTCCTAACTTTTCTTCAAATTCTTCCTTGCTGATAAAAAAATAATCCTTCCCGTCTTGTTCGTTATGCCTTGGCTTGCGAGTCGTTACCGATATAGAAAAATGTAGACGCTTAAATTTTTTTAATAAAAATTGAGCTACAGTAGTTTTTCCTCCGCCGCTTGGAGAAGACAAAACAATCAAGTATTTTTTTGATTTCATAAGAAAACCATATTTATTTTGTTAAAAGAATTAAACGCTTCCTCCAAGCCTTTCAGTTCAAAAAGCAATGCTTGAAAGGATTGAGTAAGTCCAGCCAATTAAAGAAAAAATTTTCTTTTTAGCAGCAGAGCAAGTATGAAATTGGACTTCTAAGAACAGCGAGAAAAATAATATAATTTAATAAATAATCAAGCTATTCAATAATCACATTAGCTCTTTTTATTACACTATCCGTTAAAACAAGACCTTGCTCTCTTGCCGCACTAAGATTAAGAACCAACTGTTTTTCCGGAAGCGCTTTGCTTTCCGCTTTCTCTCCTCTTAAAACCTTAACAGCAATTTTGCCGCTTTCCTCGCCCCATTGCTCGTAATTTGATCCGTAGCCAACTGGAACAGATAACCTTGTTAAAGAAGTTTCAGTTGTTAGGATTGGAATTTTATTCTCCTTTGCAATTTTCACTAAGGGCTGAAGCGCAACTCGGACTACATTATCAGCCCCTACGCAAAACATATCAATATTTTTTTGCATTAAAGCCTGCGCAACTTGAACTATTTCATTGCTTGAATTCACTGTCACATCTATTACTTCAAATCCAGAAGAGACAAGATGCTCTTTAATTTTTTTATGCGAGTAAACAGCGTTTTCCTCTGTCGGATTGTAGGGAAAGCCGACCCTTTTCTTATCGGGCAGCAATTCTTGTATTAAGTCCGAAAAACCTTCTAAATCATATAAATCGTAAGTGCCGCAAATGTTATCTCCATAATCCTTTATACCGAGTTGCTCTGGCGAAAAGGCAACTGAATAGACGATAGGAATATCTTTTATTAATTGAGCTGCTGCAACGAGACAGGGAGTTGTCAATGTGATAAGCAAATCCACTTTATTAGCTTTGAACTGATTTAAAATCATAGGGATATTTGAAATTTCCCCTTGAGCATTTTGATAGCTGATTTTTATATTTTCTCCATCGACAAAGCCAGAATCTTTTAAAACTTGGATCAATGCCTCTCTTCCCTTGTCAAGTTCAATATCTTCAACTACTTGAATAATCCCAATAGTTTTGAAAGATGCTGATTTTTCTGAGCAAGATATACAAAACAAAGCAAAAAAAGAAAGTAACAGAAAAGAGTATGTAAAACTTTTCATTGAACTATCTCCAATTATGATTTAATTTTTGCAATTTAACAATATTTCTAAAAAAAACGAGTTTATTTCCATTCTAAATTGTTTTTTTTAACAGTGCAAAAACAGCAAATTCATACTTTGTGCATTTTTGCCACCTGCAGCATCAACAGTTTTTTTCCAACTAACTCAAAATTCACTACTGCCTGTTTGGAGCTGCCAAAACCACTAATATTTTCAATTTTACCTCTGCCGAAAATATTGTGCCGAACCGTATCTCCAACTTTAAAGGCATTGCTCGATGCCGATGACTTTGCGTCAATAAACTTGGGCGAGCTGCCTCGAGAAGAGTCAATTGCAGTTTTTTTACGAAAAGCGCTTCCAGAAAGCCCAGTTTTTCTTCTATATTGTGTCAAAGAAAGATAGTTTGAGTCGATTTCTCTAAGAAATTTCGATGGACTTTGCGTTGAAATGCTACCATACATCATTCTCTGCTTTGCGTAGCTTAAATATAATCTCCGTTCAGCTCTTGTAATTCCGACATAGCAAAGGCGCCGCTCCTCCTCAATCTCATCGGGATGGGAATTTGCGCGAGAAAGAGGGAAAAGCCCTTCCTCCAAGCCAACCACAAAGACTATGGGGAACTCCAAGCCCTTTGCCGAATGAAGCGTCATCAATTTTACTTGATTATTCGTAATATCTGCTTCGTCAATATCACTGAGCAGTGTGATTTGCTGCAAATACTCGGAAAAAGAAGCGTCTTCATTGTCCTCGAAAAAGCGAATAAAATCATTAATCAACTGCTTGATATTGTTTGCTCTATCTTTTGCGTCTTCGGTTCCAATTTCTTCATACATTTTTATTGAGCCAATCTCTTCTAAATAATTCTTTATCAAATCAATTGGCTCGGCGTCTTCGAGCTGGCTCTGGTAATTCATAATTAGATTTCCAAATGCGGAGGCAGATTTTTTTGCTTGTGGCTTCAGATCAGCGATCTTCCCGGCATTTGAAAATGCCTGAAGCAAGCCAATATTATTTGCTCTTGAATAATTATTAATATGTTCCAAAGAAACTTTGCCCAAGCCTCGCGGCGGTTCATTGACTATGCGTAACAGCGATTGCTCATCTTTTGGATTGACCAGTGCTTGAAAATATGCTATTGTGTCCTTAATTTCTTTTCGCTTAAAAAATGAAGTCCCCCCCACTATTAAATAAGAAATTTTTTCTTTTCTTAGCGCATTTTCAAAAGCAAGGGATTGCGCATTCGTTCTGTATAGAATAGCAATGTCTTTTGGCTTTATTGAGCCGTTTTCCATTAAAGATTTAATTTCGTAAACCACAGCCTCAGCTTCTGCTAAATCGTCTGAGCATTCTATCACATTCACCAATTCGCCTGCGCCGTTGTCAGTCCAAAGCGTTTTAGGAATTTGGTTTACATTGTGTTTAATCAAGGAATCTGCGGCTGAAAGGATGTTTTTTGTAGAGCGATAGTTTTGCTCTAAACGAATTAATTGTGTTCCTTCAAAGATTTTTTGGAACTCTAAAATATTTTTAATTTCAGCTCCACGCCAACGATATATACTTTGAGCATCATCGCCGACTACGCAAATATTATTATTATTTTCTGATAAAAGTTTTATCACCTCGAATTGCGGCTTGTTAGTATCTTGAAATTCATCAATTAACAGGTATTGAAAGCGATTTTGGTATTTAGTCAAAATTTCTTGCGATGATTTTAGCAATTTTATCATATTAAGTAGCAAATCATCGAAATCCATTGCATTGTTAGCAATTAGACGCTTTTCATATTCTGAATAAAGATCTGAGCAAATTTTTTGCGTAGACGTATATGCAGATTTTGCAAAGGAATTAACTGTAACCAAGTGATTTTTTGCCCAAGAAATCTGCGAGCGAGCTGATTGAGCGGAAATTTGCTGATTTGAAATATTTAATTCATTCAATATTTTTTTTACTATGGAAAGAGAATCATCGCTATCATAAATTGAAAATGAACTTGAAAACCCAATATGCTCGGCTTCGTATCGCAGTATTCTGGCAAAGAGCGAATGGAAAGTGCCAGCCCAAATTTGAGCGGAATGCTCTTCGGGAACTAAGCTTGCAAGGCGTTCCCGCATTTCACCAGCCGCTTTATTTGTAAAGGTTAGTGCCAAAATGCTATAGGGCGGAATCCCGTTTTCGATTAAATATGCAATGCGATGAGTTAAAACCCTTGTTTTGCCACTTCCAGCCCCGGCGACAATTAGCACGGGACCTTCTATCGTTTGGACAGCTTTTTTTTGACTTTTATTTAAACTTGATAGTATTTTTGAATTTGAATTTTGCATTTGATTTAATAAGGTTAAAAAGATTTAGCTAAAATGCTTTATAGACTGGGCTGCCTTGCCTCAAAGCTCTTCAAAATCGATTAGCTCTTTTTCATTTAGCTTAACAGCGTATTTCAATCTATTGTCTAAATCGCCAAGTATTCGGTATGCTTCAAGCAACTCTAAATATTTTTCGTATTTATGCTTATCGTCTGGATAAAAATCTGGATGATAAAATTTAATTTTCCGATAAAATGCTTTTTTTATAACGGAAGAAGAAGCTGATTTTTCTACTCCGAGAATTTTGTAATAATCCTTTATCGCCATATTCTATTTATTTATATATTGTTTCAAATCAACTAATTTTATATTCGCACCGTCGAAAACTGCAAAGTGTGGCTTATTTATCCATTCACCCAAATTGCAGTAAACCCCTTGTTTATATTGGATAAGCTTAAGCTGATGACTATGTCCCATTACGATAAAATCGAAGCCCTCGTCAATTTTTTCTTTTGCAAAAAGTTCTAAATTGTCCTTGCTTCCGTAATTTTTTTTGTCGCTATACTTCCTGCTTCCCCTTGAGGAGCGAGAGGCTAATCTAATTCCGCAATCAGGGTGCAGCTTTAAATAAAGCCAAAGCGAGAGCCTATTTCTCAATATTTTTTTTATAAAGTTATAAGCGTAATCGTTTTTTATTTTTCCGTCACCGTGCGAAATATAAAACTTTCTACCTTTTATTATCGGCTGAATATCGTCTTTATGAACCTCAATTCCAAGCTCTTTTAAAAAAAAATCTTTATGCCCAAAATCGTGATTTCCCATTACATAGTCAATTTCTACTCCAGCTGCCTTTAAATCGTGCAAAGCGGCAACAGTGCGGTAAAAATATTTGGGAATCACTTGTTTATATTCAAACCAGAAATCAAATAAATCCCCTACTATATAAAGATGCTCGCAGTCTTTTTTTATTTTATTTATAAAAGCAAGGAAAACATCCTCGCGCTTTTTATCAATTTCTCGCTTATATATCCCAATGTGAACATCGGAAACAAAGTAAATCATTTTGTATTTTAATTTGTTTTTTTAATGCAATTTACAAAATATTTGTATTTTTGAATAGTATTTTAGATTGCTCTTAGTAAGTTAATGTCTGAAAAGCGGACCGAACCTTAGATTTGGAAACCCTTTCCTTGATTTTAAGGCAATGGTTTGGGAAAGAAATTCTTATATTGGTATGGAAAAAACAGGCGGAAAGCGATTAATCCTGGGGCATACTCCTACACCAATAGAAAAAGTTAAGGAAAGTTTAAGCTCAAATCGTGTTCTCTTTGGTGGTGGCTGCGTTTATGAAGAACTTGAAAGAGGATTGGGCTATCTTTGTGCTTTGGAATTAAATACTTTTGAGCTATATTATCAGAAAAATATTGAGTATAGAAAATGAAAGATTTGCAAATTAAAGAGCGAAAGCAAAAAATTATCGCAACAAATAGAAAAGCGCGACACGATTTTGAAATACTTCAAACTATAGAAGCGGGTGTGGTGCTTCAAGGAACGGAAGTGAAATCCCTCCGGGCGGGAATGTGCAGCATTCAAGACGCTTACGCAAGTTTTAGCAACCCAAATTCAAACGACCTCTACTTAATCAATTTCCACATAAGTCCTTATAAAAACGCAAGCTTCGCTAACCACGAGCCGAAGCGAACAAGAAAACTACTTTTGCATTGGCGCCAAGCAGTGAAATTGAAAACTGCGGTATCTGAAAGAGGTTACACGATAATCCCGCTAACTATATATTTTTCTGGTGCTTTCGTGAAAGTAGAAATAGCGCTCGTTCGTGCAAAGAAAAAATACGATAAGCGAGAGGCAACAAAAAAACGCGAAACAGAAATTGAAATTAGAAGAAGATACAGATAGTTTGGCAGCCTCTTTTTTCAGTTGAAAAAATTACAAGCCGCAGTATTTTTCTGGTATTATTCCATTTTTGCATATTTCTTCTTTCAAAATGCAGAGCGCCTCCTCTGGCGTATTTGCATATTTATATAAATGCAGGTCTTCTTCTGAAATTACTTCTACTTCTGCTAAATAATCGAAGTCTATCACATTTTTCCAAAAATCTTGCGCGTAAAGAATTATTGGTCGATTGTGCTTTAATCTATGGGTTTGCGTCAAAGTTAGCAGTTCCATCAACTCATCTAAAGTGCCAAAGCCACCCGGGAAAGCAAACAGAGCAACCGAATTATAGACAAACCAAAATTTTCTCATAAAAAAGTAATGGAATTCAAAATTCAAATCAGGGTGAATATATTGATTTGGAACTTGTTCAAAGGGCAAGCTGATGTTAAGACCTACCGAAGGCAGTCCGGCATCGGAAGAACCGCGATTTGCAGCCTCCATTATTCCGCCTCCACCCCCAGTGCAAATGTGAAACTGGTATTTTTTGGGCAAAGTCATTGACCATTCAGCTATTAGTTTGGAAGTTTGGTAAGCCTGGTCATAATACTTGCAAGTTGGCTGCTTTTTTTCTAAATGAAGTAGCTCTTGGGTTAAAGCGCCCTTTTCCTTTTCGCCGCAATGAAGTAGCTGCTCTTTAATTTTTTTTACTTTATTTTCATAATCCTCGCTGCTAATAAATCTTGCCGAACCAAAGACTGTGATAAATTTATTAACATTATGATATTTAAATTGGCTTAATGGGTGCAGATACTCGGCAATTATACGAAGCACGCGTCCATCATAGCTATGAATAAATTCTTTATTATCATAGCTTTTCAATGCTTTTGTGATTTTCATTATTTTTAAATTTTTAACTTTTAAAAAAGAAAAGAGAAACAGTTAATAAAAATCCCCCAGCCACTTTTGAAAAAGGGGGAGATAGAATGACATCTTTGTCCCCCGCTGGCGGGGATAGGGGGTGGATCTTTATACATTATAATTACTTAGTGCTTTTTATTGCGCACTTTTTGATATAAATTTTTAATTAACAATTTTTATAAAACATAGAATTATGGTAACAAAATATCAATCCACCCCCTGCCAACGCCAGCGGGGGACAAAGGACTGTTCTGTGTTTCCCGCCTAAAAAGAATCTCCCCCTTTGAAAAAGGAGGAAGGGGGGATTTTCTTCAAAATACCTTTTCCACCCCCTGCCAACGCCAGCAGGGGACACTGGACTGTTCTGTGTTTCCCACCTAAAAAGAATCTCCCCCTTTGAAAAAGGGGGAAGGGGGGATTTCTTCAAAATACCTTTTCCACCCCCTGCCAACGCCAGCGGGGGACAAAGGACTGTTCTGTGTTTCCCACCTAAAAAGAATCTCCCCCTTTGAAAAAGGGGGAAGGGGGGATTTTCTTCAATAATTTCTGTAAATAATTTCGAGCATTTCTTTTACTGCATTGCTTAAACCGACAAAAGCAGCTCGCGACACGATCGAATGACCAATACTTAACTCGCCAATTTCTTTAATTCTACTTACTTTATATGTATTTACGTAGTTCAAGCCGTGCCCCGCTGCAATTTTCAACCCGCATTCTGCTGCAAACTCACAGGCATTTTTGATTTTCTTAAACTCCCTTTCTAACTCTTTTTCCCCTATTGCGTTTGCATATTCCCCAGTATGAATTTCTACCATATCAGCTCCGGCATTGAGCGCGGCTTCTATTTGCTTTTTATTTGGGTCGACAAAAAGCGAGACCTCAATATCTTGCTCACGCATTTTTTCAGATAAAGATTTAAGATGATACAAATTAGAAACCACGTCTAAACCGCCTTCTGTTGTAAGCTCCTCGCGCTTTTCTGGGACAATCGTAACAAGCTCTGGCTGAATTTTCAAAGCAATTCCAGTCATTTCCTCAGTTGCCGCCATTTCCAAATCTAATCTTGTTTGAACGACTTCACGCAATAGCTCAAGGTCTCTATCTTTAATGTGCCTGCGGTCTTCTCGCAAGTGGCAAACTATTCCACCTGCTCCCGAAAGCTCAGCAATCATTGCGGCTGCAATTGGGTCTGGCTCTTTGCCGCCTCGGGCGTTTCTAATTGTTGCGTAATGGTCGATATTTACGTTTAATATTTTCATATCTCATCCTCCATTTCTATTTTTTCAGAATTTTCAAGATTATTTATTTTTGAAATATCAATTATTTTCTGCTCTGCTTCTGCAATTTTTTTATTTAAAACTTTATACATTGCCATTGCATCTTCATATAGCTTCAAGGATTCCTCAAGCGGGACATCGCTTTCATCTAACTTTTCGACAATATTTTCAAGTTCTTTTAGCTGTTTTTCAAAGCTGTCATTTTCAAAAGAGTTCATTTGCATTCTCTATTTTTTTCTTAATACTTTTCTTTTTTGCTTTTGCTTGAACTATTGGACTGCTAACATTATTTATTAAAGAAGCAGTAACAGTCTCATTTTTACGAATTATGTCAAAGCTATCATAGTCCTTTAAAGACTGATTTGTGCTTAAAAAATGCTCTTTATATTTTAAAAGAGCATAGCCTTTATTAAGTGGTGCATAAGGATTTAGCGAAAGCAAATGAGAATATAAGCCATTTATTCTATTTTTTTTGCTTTCGACTAATCTTTTTTCAGATCTTTCTAAACGCACTTGAAACTCGTCAATCCTTTGCTGCTGAACCTTTAGCCTGTTAAAAATTTGTTTAAGCATATTTTCTGGATTCAGCGTTTCTATAAGCTCTTTTAAACTTTCAATTTTAAAATTCATAGCTCTTTCAATAGAATTGGCAGAAAGTTCAATTTGCGATTTCAACAAATCCACCGTGAAGGGAGAAACAAGCTCGGCAGCTGCGGTTGGGGTGGCTGCCCTTAAATCTGCAACGAAATCCGCTATCGTGAAATCCGTTTCATGACCCACAGCAGAAACAATTGGCTTTTTAGAATTAAAAATTGCTTCTGCAACTTTCTCACTATTAAAGGACCACAAATCTTCGAGTGAGCCACCCCCTCGCCCAATTATAATTACATCTACTGGACAGCGATTAAGCTCTTCAATGGCAAGGCAAATGTCCTTGGCTGACCCATCGCCCTGCACTAAAGTAGGACGGAAGTAAACCTTTGCAAGCGGAAAACGCCTTTCAAGCGTAGAAAAAATATCTTTAATTGCAGCACCTGTTGGGGAGGTCGCAACTCCAACGCTCATCATCATTTGGTCTAAACGGCGTTTTCTCGAGGTATCGAAATAGCCAGCTTCTTGCAATTTCTGCTTTAATTGCTCGAATTTTATGTATAAATCTCCAACACCTTTGGGACGAACTTTATCGCAATCTATTTGATATTTCCCTTGTGGTGGATAAACCGCAATACGCCCATCAATAACAACTTTCATTCCATCGGAAAGCTTTGTGCTGATTGATTTGCCACGCCAGATTACGCAGGAAATTTGGGCGTTTTCGTCTTTCAAAGTAAAATATTGATGACCCGAGCTGTGCCTTTTATAATTGGAAATTTCACCCTCAACTCTGGTATAAGAGATATTTTCTTCTAAAACCGAAGATATTAAAAAAGTTAGTTCAGAAACCGATATTATTTTATTTTCCATTTACAAAAATAATAAGTAATTTTGAATTTATTTTGAATAAGTTTAATTTAAAGGAATTATGATTGGATTTGGTTACGATTCACATCGATTTGAACGAGGAAATTACATTGTTGTTGGTGGATTGAAAATAGATTGTGAATATTCCTTAGTCGCACATAGCGATGGAGATGCCCTCGTTCACTCCATTATAGACGCTTTGCTCGGAGCTGCTGCCCTTGGCGATATAGGAGAGCATTTTCCAGACAACGACCCTCGTTTCGCCGGAATTGATAGCACCGTTCTTTTAAAAAGAATTATTGATTTAATAAGTGAAATTAACCTTGAAATTGTGAATATTGACGCTTCTATTGTGCTTGAAAAACCCAAGCTCAATTATTTTAAAACAAAAATAAAAAAGAATTTAGCAAGTATTTGCAAGATTGCAGAAAATCAAATCAATATAAAAGCAAAAAGTAATGAAAAAATGGGATTTATTGGTCGCTCAGAAGGAATTGCCTGCTATGCCGTTTGTCAGCTAAAAAAGAAGGAGAGCGTTTAGACCATTAATCACAATAAATTTTCAAGCACAAGCTGCAATCAAAACTCTTTTTCGCTTTTATGGAAATTATTTAATTTATTCTACTACTGTTTTATTTTGAGGAGAAATTTTTTCTCTCAAAAAGCCAAAAACAAGCAAAAACCCAAATAAATAAACTAAATATTTAAAAATTTCAAATTTATCATCTTCAAATATCGGAATTAAAAACAAAAGATTTACAAGAGCAAAATAAAGAAAAAGATTTCCAAAGTATTCGTATATTCTTTTAGTTATTTTCTTTTTTGCCTTCAAGAATGAATTGATTTGAAATTTCTTATACCTTCCTGAACTGCCTAAAAAGAATAGTCCCAAAGCCAGTAAAGCGCAAATAAGTATTACATTTGAATAATCCATTTTTTACTCCTTTATAATTATTCATTTTCTAGTTC
>JAAYJM010000242.1 GCA_012522895.1 Ignavibacteria bacterium | reverse complement strand
GTAAACATCACCGGCGCCACAGACAAGCCCATTTTAGCTGAGCAATTCACATTCCCTCTCGGGACAGATGGTCAATACCACCCAGCAGACTTAGCTTTTACTGTTGGCGCCAACTCAACACCCACAATCTCACTCGGCTTGCGTAATCAAAAGCATCCAGACCGATTGACAGATAATTCCTTAGATAGATATTGGGCGTTTTCGTCAAGCGGGTTTAATGGCACTACAACAATTAATAATCTGCAATTAAGATATTATAATTCTAACATCACCGGCGATATACAAAAATATATTCCTGGAAGACGCAGAGCAAATGACTGGGAAATCAATCTTGGAGACGACCCACTTGCAAAAGTGCCTGAGGTGGCAGATTCACTTTTAATTACAATACAAAATGACGATTCCGGAATTTCTGGAGATTATACTGCGGGCGAGCCACTTATTTATTTCCCCGGTAGAGTGTTTTATAGCATAAATACTGGAGAGTGGAATAATAAATTCAACTGGTCAAACGACCCCGTAAAGAAGCACGAAGGCAAAGCCGCATCGTATTTTCCCGGAATGATTTTCGTGGACGACACCGTAAATATCGATGGGCATATTATCACTTTTAAAGATTCTTTGAACATAACAGTCGATTCGCTTCAAATAGGAGGGACGAATTCGTTTAATGCTCGAGGTCAGCTGATTTTTGGCTCAGAGCCTCTTGCAAAATCCTTGACACTTCGCCAGTTAGCTTTGTATGAAGATGGATTAATCACCGGTGAAAGTCCCGGCGGCAGGCAAGATACAATAAAAATCAAAGAAAATATTAAAAATGAAACAGGGACGCACCAGGGACGCACCGGGGGCATAACTTTGCGAAATGATGCTTCAAACAGCACTACTTTGAAATTTATAGGAACAGACAATTCGCAAATTCTTGGGGATGCTGGTATTTGGGGGCAGCTCGGCGATATAGTCTTATCAAAAGCTGGCGGGCTAAATGATACTTTATCAATAAACAGCGAATCATATTACAGCGCAGCCACTGCCGCAAATAATTATAAATTTCACTTTTGGTCGGGTGTCTTTTTAAATGAACATAATAAAGACTTTAAGCTATCCACAGCAAACGATATGATAGAAATGGAGCCAAATTCCGGAATAGACAGCCGCGCAGGGAAAATAATCAGTCAAGCTGGGCTAACTACAAATATGAATACTACTATAAACATAGAAGGTGGAGATTTAGTAATTGGCAATCAAGCAGACGAGCATTTGCTTTATAAAACAGGCACCTCAATCACAGTCAAAGAAGGAAAACTAAATATAGCTGGTGGCTTGAGCCGAGCATTAGACAATTCGATTGTAGATTTTAGTCTCGAAGATGGTGAGGTAAAAGTAAATACTGAAGGCAATAGCGAAAAAATTGGCTTTGATCTTAGCAACGCAGGCTCCTCTTTCAGTATGAAAGGCGGCAGAATCGTTATAGCAAATAAAGGCGGCACTACTCCTTTGCAATTCGACTACCGCGTAAATGCTCAAGGTGGAGATGGAATGAAAGGTGGAGTGCTTCAATGCGGCGATAGCAGTTTAACGCCAAATAATGCAATAATAAGAATTGGGGGCAATCTCCCTGTCTACTCGCTTCATTTTGCAAACGACCCTGCCCGTGCACTTACAACAGAGATTACCGAGGAAGTATTTAACGTAAAGGGAAATTGGAAAATAGATGCAAATCACTCATTTTTCTTAAGCGGGAATACAGTAAATCTTGGTGGTGATTTAAGGAATTTTGGTAGCTTTTCTGCCGTTCCAACTGCCGCAAGCGCTTCACCTTGGCAAATCACTCTTAACGGCGACAATGACCAAGTTTTACTAAGCAATTTAGCTCCGCTTGAGTTGTATAATTTAAGAATAGATAAGCCAGCCGACACAAGGGTAATTCTTTCTGATGATGGAAATTCAAATCTTGTTTTGCGAAACACACTTGAATTTTCTACAAATAATCTTGCTTATATAAGCGCGCCAGTTGAGAAAGGCAGGTATGTAGAAATAAGTCCAATCTCAGGTATAAGCCAACCGCAAATTTTACGGAATGGCAAGGGGCATATCAGCGGCAGGCTATATATGCACATTGGCGGGGGAATTCAAAACGTATTTTTCCCAATTGGTGGAGATGGAATTGATATTTATCGTCCCGCAACGGTTTCAACTTTAGATGCGGAAACGCCTGGCTTGCTCGGAATTATCAACTATGATTTTGATCATCCCGACATAACAAATTCAAAATTAGATTTAAGCTCAAACATTCAATCATATTGGAATGTAAAGCCAAAAGACTCTGGCGGCTTTGCCTTGGGTGCGGACAAAGAATTTTCATTAAAGTTGCAATTTTTAAATCCAGATGACATTCGAGATGACGTAAGCCCGCTATTTTTAGAGCAAAGACTATACAGTCCTCCTTGTCCCGACCCGCCCGCTGATTGCGATGGAACAGGGACTTGGCATGAAGTGCTTACTCCTTCGAGAAGCGATACAAGTTCAGGCTCTACAAAGAACAAGGAATTTGGAGATTTTGCAATTGGTTTCCCAAGTGGAGTTACTTTTTATAGCTGGAAAAGTGGTGACTGGGACTCTACTTCTACTTGGTCATTGAGCGGTTATGATGTGAAAGTCGAGCCAGATCGCTGGCCTAATCAGCAATATGACATTGTAAGAATTGGGAATGGTAAAAAGGTAACCGTCCCACAGCAAATAGGCCCGGATGTTCGTTCAGTTTTCGTAGAAATGTATAATGGGAATCCAGGCTTTTTGCAAATCAAAGGGCAGAAGAACTACATAATTGGCACCTCCTTTTCTTTAGGAGACGGCTGCACTATTGGACTTGAGCATATTAACGGCATAGCGCCCGAGCATGAGACAATGCGCGGGGCTATTAGAACTACAATTAGAAACTACGGAGTTAGCAGATATTTATTTAATAGTAAAGACGGGGCACAGGCAACAGTTTTTCCCGATAGCATTAAAACAATCATAGTGGACAATGCTTCTACTCCTTATAACTCTGTATTTATCAATAACAACGAAGCTTTAAAAATACGCGACTCAATCATAATAAAGCAAGGCGAACTTCAAGCAAGCAAAAACATGTATCTTTACGGCACATTTTTAATAGAGTCAAATAACTTTAACGATCAGGTTATTAACCCAAGATTTTCGTCTCTTGAAGGAATTTTCACCTTCGCTGGCACGGATGATAAGTATCTTATTTTAGGAAATCGACTCGGAGTAAGCTTCCATAATCTAAACATTGCCGGTGGCACTGTTTACGCAATAGATTCGCTTTCCGCAGAAAATGATTCATCTAACGTAAAAGTAAAAAGCACGATGAACTTTACCGGAGACGCTATATTTTCTCTTGAAGATGGAGCAAGACCCCTTAACTTGATAATAGAAAACAGCGCAGCGGGCAGTATAACAGGCTTTTCTTCAAAAAGATTTATTAGAACATCGCCAAGCTCTGGCTATTTGAAAAGAAAAGTTGCGCCAGGGATTATATATAATTTTCCCGTTGGTTCTTTAAGCTTAGATGGAACGGCAAATTTATATGCTCCAATGACTTTTGAAGCTGGCGCAAGCGGAGAAGCTGGCTGGATTTCAGCTCGCACAAGCAAAGGAGCAAAAGTAAATGGCGCCCATTTAATGATTTCATCAAACCCGGAAGCTAAATTCTTAAAAAGATATTGGACGATTGACAGCGTAAGTGCAAAAATAAATGGAAAATGGAGCTTTACTTATAACGATGCTGATTTAGTAGACGCAAGCGATGAAAGTGATTTAACGAAAATTGGACGCTGGCGTCCCGTAAAAGAGCAGTCGCCTGGCTCTTGGGCTCATCCTTTTGATTTAGAAAATATAGACAGAGTGACAAATACTATATATACTGACAACAATTTTAGTTGGGAAGAATTCACTGGGGACTGGCTAATTGGAAATATTTACGCATTTAGACGTATTTTTTATAGCAGGCAAACGGGACCGTGGAACGATCCAAACACCTGGACATTTATAGCAAGTCCGCCACACGAGGGCGCTGAGGTAGAAGCAGGCTTGTGGCCCAATTCCGAACAGGATTCTGTTGTTATCGGTGGAAAAGCTGGCGCGAATCATATTGTAACGTTAAATATCCCAGAAGCAAATGTTGATGGAGTTGCCCTTGGGGCTATATACCCCGGCACACTCGCTTTCGAAGAAGAAAACGCACTCACTGGAAAACATTTTAATATGTTCGATTACTCAACTTTACAAATTTCATCAAAAGATGGAATAAGCATTATTGGTGGCTATGATATAGGAAATATAAGATCTACTGCTAAGAGAACATTTACAGAAAATGGAATTTATGAATATATTGGGGAAAGCAATCAAACTGCTGGAGATGCTTTACCAAATACTGTTTATAGACTAATCATAAATAACAGTGGCGCCGAAGGGAATAATTTAGTTTCGCTTAATAAAAATATTCAGATCAAAAACAGCTTGTCAATTTTACAAGGTGTTTTCAATTTGCAAACTGATGAAGCAAGCGGTCTTGCTAACGCAGTTTTTTCAATTTCTGAAAACGCAAGGTTGAGAATTACTGGAACAAACGATTTATCGACTTCATTAAGTGGCTATAATACATATAATTTCGATGAAAATAGCTATACAGAATTTTTTGGTTCTGAACAAACGATAAGCAATTTCCCAGCTAACTTATTACGAACTACCGGGCTTGGCAATGTGATTACAAGTGAAGATGGTGTGAAAAAGATAAGCGATACTTTTAAAGTAAGAGGGAGTATTTGGATAAACAATAACTCTACTTTGTTTATTGATACTTTGTTTATTGATGAACCGAAGCTATTGCAAGTGCATAAAAATATTATAAATAGCTCTATAATCAACAACAGCGGAATAATTGAAATAGGAAATTGCGATTAGCTATTAAAAATAATTTTCCCTAAACTGCTGTCGATTTTTAAGTTGCTTTTTACTTTTGTTGAAGTTTGGATTTCCCTTCTTAGCCGTTTAAAGCTAAACAAGGGAACTCCGACTTTGGAAAGTTCAATTTCACCTTGAAGCAAAAGCATAGCTTTTTCAATTAAATTATTGATTTCACTCTCGCTTTGCTTTGAGTGTTTTCCAGAGTTAAGGTAATGAGCTAAATCGCTAAATGAAAGATCTCTATTTATATTATCAAAAATAGCTTTGTAATGCAATCTGAGTTTGTTTCTATATAAGCGTTTTTTTTCCAAAACTATATAAATAATACTGCGAATAATTGGGACTAAAAAGAAAAGTGCAGAAAAAACAAAGGGAATCCAACCGAGTATAGTGGCAAAGGATATGATCGCAGGATCACTCGTAAGCTCGAGCAATAGCATATTGTCAGACTCCATAGCCATTTCACTTGCGCTAGCAGAAACTGAGCTTGCGTTTATAAATATTAGTGAAAAGAATAAGTTAAATACATTCATAGCGGCAATGCCGAGGTTTTTTCCAGTGGTATTTCCAGTTAAAACGTAAGGTGCTTCAAACTCATCCCAAAAAAGTTCTATTTCTCCGCCTTCTAATTTAGAACTCCCTTTGCTCAAAATATTTGGGAAATATGCAATTAAAGTCCCATCTTCCGATATTTCAGCTTCTCCTTGGAATTTAATAAGATACTCGGAAAATTTGATTTCTGCCTCTTCATAGCTAAGTCCGGCGAGTGCTATAAGGTTTGCGGTCGTTAAAACTCCTTTATTTTCACGTAAAAAAGCAAGCACTTCTTTTTCGTTTGCAAGGTGGTCGATATTAGGTCGCTCGGGTCCAAAAACGAAATCATAAACAGATTGGACGAAACGCTTTTTGGTTTCAAGCTGCTGTGGCTCGCCCCACTTTCTTTGATTATAAGTTCTGTATCTATAGCCGTGGCTGTCCATTGCATAAATAATGGCGGCATTGCTCGCAGAACGCATAAATAAATCTGCAAATAAAACTCCGAAGTTGGGCAAGCGGATGTTTTTATTATCCCGATTTCCAGCGGAGGACGCAATTATTAAAGCAAGCATTATTAGGACGTAAAGCACAAAATAAGCAACGAGCATAACAGTTATCCACACTTTAAAGAATATTTTGAAGCCACGCCAAAGCATCTCTCCGACCTCGCTCATAATTTCTTTAAATGATTTTTTCCCTCTTCTTTCGAGCTTTGCGCCAAAATTATAAAGAACTTCTCCTTTTTCCGTTACCTCTAACTTGCATTGATATAAAGAGATAAGTTCTTTTAGTCCTTCTTTTGCATTATCCAAAGAAAGCCCGGTCGCAGCACTTGCATCGGAAACTGTGAATTTCCCCTTAGCTTTCTCTAATTGTGGTTTAATCCTTTTTATTATGTCCTGTGTTGATAAGTCTTTCATT
>JAAYJM010000241.1 GCA_012522895.1 Ignavibacteria bacterium | reverse complement strand
GTTAAAACAGTGTTTTCACTGCTAAGTCTAACAAAATACATACCGAGCGGCAAGCTGCCTAAGTTATAGCTAACTTTGTGTTTCCCGCTTAAAAGATTTGAATTAAGAATATTATCAATTTTATTTCCAAGATAATCATATAAGTCCATTGTAACTATTGAGTTGTCTTTGCTTGTGCTAAACTCAATGTTTATTGTTTGCCCCGCGCTAAGAGCATTTGGGAAAACTTGGAAATCCGCTGAATTTGCTTTGCTCAAATTATCCTCGACAGAGCTAACAATAGCTGGCTCGAACTCGCATAGAACGGAAAAAATATCAATGTAAATTGAATCAGGTGCAAAATCCAAATCAAACTCAAAGTCTTGCGTTCTTTCATCATTAAATACCTGAATTTGAACACCGGTATCGGGTCCAAAAACGTTAAATCTTAAAGGGGCAACAAAGACTTCTGGCACATTTTCCATTTCTTGAATTTGATTCAAAGTAATTTGCAATTTATAGCTTTGGTTTTCAAGCTCAGTAACTAGAGGAGTAATGCGGTATACTGGATGCCCAGGACTATATATCCATTGCTGAAAAAAAGTATCGAAGGACATAATAGGATCTGGATTTTGCTCGGAAAAATATTCTTTAAATTGTTCAGTATTAATTGATTGGAACTTATATTTATTTAGTAATCCACGCAAACTGCTATAAAAAGCCTCTTCGCCAAGCATTTCTTTAAGCAAGTGATAAACATAAGCAGATTTCTTATAAGTAAGCGCTGTATTAAAAAGATTGCTGAAATCCAAGCCGTATATAGCTGGCAATCCCATCCCGCCATACCACAAATACACTGCTCTTGCATATTCCAAAGAATAGTAGTAGCCAAAATCTTCGTATAGTTCATCAAACCAGAGTGCTTCAGACCATGAAGCGCCGCCTTCGTTAATCCAAATATCGTTCCAAGTGGCGCAGGTAATCAAATCCCCAAGCCATTGGTGTGCAAGCTCGTGAGCCAAATTCACATCATCTCGCCCTCTTAGCCAGCTTCTATTTACCATAGTAAGTGATTGGTGTTCCATTCCACCAAAATTAAATGGCTGAACTGCGACAATTCCATATTTAACAAAGGGATAAGGTATAAAGTGATTTGAAAAGCACTTTAGCATATCTCTTGTGTTTCTAAGTGAATGCTTTGCATTATATTCCGTGCCATCTGTGGCAGTATTTTCGTAATCTTGTTGCCAAACGTAGTATTTAATTTCTATTGAATCTTCTGGGCTATTCTCCGGAACATACCATTCGGAATATTCTTTGAAAATTGAAGCAGCAACAGAGATGAGGTAAGTTGCCATCGGCGCTGGGTCTTCCCAGTAATAAAACTTTGAGTCCTCCACTTCTTCTATTTGTGTAAGCAAGCCATTTGCAGCCACAGTGTATTCGCTTGGGACTTTAACACGGATTGAGGGGGTTGCTTTGTCGTGGGGCCAATCGTTGCAAGGCATCCAAAATCTTGCGTCAGTCGGCTCATTCATCAAATAAGCTACTCGCTCTTCAACAAAAACGGAATCGCCCGCAAGACCTTGACCAACATAAAGACCTTTTTCGTATAAATGAAAGCCTATATTGTTAGTTCCAATATACTTGTATTGAATAAAAAGATCAATAGTATCGCCTTTATTTTTAGACTTTGGAAGCGGTATTGATAAAAGCTCGCTTTCTGGCTGAACGGCGTCAATATTCTCCTCGTCAATTACAATTTGCAGTATTTCAAAATGCCCGGCGTCTAAATCAAGCATTTCAAATCCATCTTCTTCAATAAGGATTTTCATTTCAACCTCGCCAGTCCATTGACGACTTTCACCAACCACTGAGCTTTCCCTTAAAACTTGATCCCAATCAAGGAAAATCTTATAAGAAAGGACATCATAAGGACGCTGAACGACTGGTGCTTGCATTTTGTCATATTTGTTTTTTAATTTAATTTGCTCGCGAAAGCCATAATCTTTTGTTTCGCCCTGAAAATTATTATCAATTTTCAAGAAATCTGGCAAGCCATTTCCTTGTGCAATAAAGCTCAAAGAAAGAAATGTTAGAATAATTAGTGCATAAATATTTTTCATATACTCTTTTAATTAGAAAGTTAAACAAATTAATTTTAATACAACTTATAGCGGAAAAAAGTTACATTTCAAACTCTTTTTAAAAAAATGATTTTCGTAATACCCATAACCCTTTCACTTACTAATTCAAATTGCTCCGGAATAAGTATTCCTTCTTTAAAAGAAATTTCGATAGAAAGCAAGGAATGCAAACTGGTTAAGTTATATTTAATTAAATCGGATAGAACCTTGTTTGTGATGTTAGAAAGGTATGGTGGATCGATGAAAATTAGATCAAATTTCAATTCCTTTTTTGAAAGAAATTTAATAGCTCGAAGTGCATCGCTTTTTATAATTGTAAACTTATCTTTGCTGAAACCAAGCATAGCGGCATTTTTTTCAACGCACTCAAAAGCTGCTTTATTAAGATCAATGAAAAAGCAAAAGCCGGCGCCACGACTCAACGCTTCAAAGCCCATTGAACCAGTGCCGGCAAATAAGTCAAGCGCAGTGCAATTTTCGAAATCAATATAATTATTTAAAATATTAAAAACAGTTTCTCGATTGGAATCCGTAGCGGGTCTAGTGCTTTGAGAAATCTTTCCTATTAATTTTCTACCTTTTTTCTCTCCGCTTATAATCCTCATTAAAATACCTTAATTTTAGAATGTCTGGGTTTAATAGCTGCTCCAATGCAGGGAGGATATACGTGAAAAGTTCTTGCGCAATAGTCCTGGTGCCTTTCATCAAGATTTGTGATAAGCATTCTAAAGGGGTTCAAGCGGAAAGTTTGCATTACCACACCATTTAAAGCATTTACAGCAATATCAAATATTTCTTTAGTTAAGCCCGTCCCAAAGAAAAAAGCATTATCCACAAATACGATGTGATTTTCCAATAGCTTTGAAATTTCGCTATCGCAGATGGAGGCAATTTTTTGAGGTTCATTAATTGAAACGACATTATAATAAGCTGGCTGACCATCTGCCACCAAACTTATATCAACGAACTGCTTTTGCACATCGAAAAATACTGCTGCTTTATCTTTTTCTTCTGGGTAATTGTAAAAAAATGAATTGTGGGCATTAAATTGGCAAATATCTATATTTTCCACTTGCAAGCCATAAGGAGCCGCCAAGTCATCAAAATATTCAATTAAAGATTTACGGATAATCATAGCCAGTATATTTTGGCTACTGTCATTTTTTGGTTTTAGTGCTGTTACAAAAGCTGTGAACTGGCTATATTGCAACGTTGGGTATGCTTGACGCACCTCCAAACCGAGCAACTGCTTTAATTCGTCTTCAGAAATATCTTTTTTGCCAGGAATTTGCGTAACAAGTATTTCTTCACTCGGCAAAGATATCGAAATTTTATTTGCTTGGCTCGCTAAATCTTCAAGTATTATGCTCAATTCTTGGGAGGCAAGCTGGGATTTTTCCGACTCAAAATCCTCTAAGTTAAAAGAACTATCTGTCGAAGCTATATCGAGCAACTCTAAGCCCTTCGGCGTGAATTGACTTAATGTTGCGTAGACTCTGTCCGTGCCAAAGTTAATTGATAAAATTTTTTCCATACTAAATACTCTTTAATATTTCTAAAATGCTTGATAGTTCTGTGTATACTTGCTTAAGGGCGTTTTTATCTATTGCAATGCTATTGCTTATGCCTTTTTCTTCAACCTTTTCAATAGTTTGTGGACTTTTATTTGCATTGCTTTTTGTGGAAGCGGAGCGCAATTTTTTCTCTTGCTTTCTTTCAATTAAGCTTGTTAGTCTTTTTTTTGCTTCACTAATCGGAAGTTTCTCTTCTCTAATCAGTCTTTTAATTGCTTTCAGTGTGGATAAGTCATTTTTTGAGTATGAGCGATTTCCGCCTCTATTCTTTTTTGGTCTTAGCTGGGGAAATTCCTTCTCCCAATATCTAAGAATGTGCTGTTCTTCTTCGATTAGCTTGCTTACTTCCCCTATTGAATAATATAATTTCTTCATTTTCAATTATTCTTTTATGCCTTTTTTCCTTATGAAAAATTAATAATTATTTGATTAATAAACAACTTTTTTCTTTTATTTAATAGCAAAATATTAAAGAAAAATTGTAATCCATTGAAAAATAAAGAAAGTAGGGAGGAGAGTATGTTTTATTTTATAGCCTTTGATTAATATTGAATAGTAGTAAGAACAGATTCAAAGATACGCTGGGTTTCTAATTGATCTGGAAGCATTTTCCCTGTTATGTTCATTTGCAGTAAAGAGAACTCATAGTAGTTATTATCCTCAGATTTAAAAATAGCTGAAGACGCTTTAAGTCCATTGGAATTAATGAAATCATAGTGAGCAAAAGTAAAAGCTCCAATTTGCAAGATGTTGTAGTCGCCAACAAGCTTTACTGCGCCAGCCGATTTTTTTTGTCTATTATCAAAGCTAAGCCGCGCAATACCGATAAGCCCTTCATTTTTATATACTTCGTCTATAGTTGTGGCTGCCCGGACATTTGAAAAAGTAATACCAAGCGTAAAATCACTATTTGTTGCAAAGCAAATCACGTCTGAGGACACTTTTTCCTCTACATCTACGAAAAACCAATCCATTGGGATATTTGCAATCATATCTCCATCTTTTGAGCGAACCAGTTCATCGGACATTGCTATATGCGGCTTCGGGCTTAAAATCAGCTCTGGCAATGTCTCTTGCTCTGCTTTTCTCTCTTCTTTAACTATTATGCAAGAATTAATTAGTAGAATTGTAAAAATTGATAGGAAAACAAGTATATGAATTTGCTTTAACATTTTAATTTCATTTTAATTGGGAAACAAATACATTTTTTTATCTGTATTTATTCAAATTTAATAAAAACGATTTTTTAAAAAAAATATTATTTAAACTAAGAGCAATTTCTTTTTATCTTTGTAAGTTCTTTTAGCAATAAAAAACTGAAAGGTGTTTAAGTTAAATGCAGTGTAGTTCATTTTTTAAAATCTTAATAATCGACAAAGAACTAAATAAATTAGTTGATTATCCCTGGTTCTTAAAAATTTCAAAATTGCCAATAATTATTGAAGGAATTGATGATATTGAGCTGTTCGAGAAAGATTTTAGCTCTATAAACCGCGCAAAGTTTTTAGATAGAACGGAAATGCGTTTTGTTTCATCTAATGCAAATTTTGAAGCTTTCAGCGAATATGACATTATTATTTTAGATTATCACCTTAGCCCCGAAACTACTGGAATTGAAATTATTCAAAATTTAGCAAGCCACTATAAAGAAAAAATTCCGAATGTGCTGTTGATCGCTCACTATGAGTCGAACAACAAAAATGAAGCTGAATTTTCTGAGGATTTTACTAAAAATCTTATTGATTGCTTTATGGATTTGACAAATAGATTCGATTATTTTTTCAAAAAAGACGATTCACCTTATAAATATTTAGATTACATTTATAGAATAGCCCGAGATAAATATGATATAGACGAGTTTATTTGCTTTCATAAATACACTCCATTTGATTTTGAAATTGAAAGCGCTCGAGATGACGAAGAAAAAATTGAAATTGAGCAAATTGAATGCACTAAAAGCAAGACTGTAAATTCAAAAAGTCAAAGAAAACTGCTTATTAACAAAAAATCAATTTATAATCAAGTAAATAGCTTAAATTTTCATACAATTCCCAAAATTTCTTCGAGAATATGGATTTCAAAACCCAAAGAGCAAATAGCTTTCATCACTTATGAAAATAAGGATATGAGCAATTTTCTTAATTACAATTATTATCAAAAAATTTCTCAAAGCAATCGCTACAATGTTGATATTTTCAGTGAAGTTCATAATAACATTAAAGTTAAAGTAATTGCAAATGCCTTTCCTTTTCGGCAAGCTGAGATTGACAATTTTTTCTCTAACACTAACTCTGGCAATAATCAATTTGATGAGGGGCAAACTGATTATCAAAGAAGAAATTACTCAATTTCGCTTTCTTCCATCAAACCAGCCGAAGGTGGATTGGCAACAGAGTTTGAGCTTGATATTGTTGTTAAATCGCCAGATATAATTGATTTTGGTAGCTTGATTTATAAAAAAGGATTTGAAAACCTTTCCGATATTTTTATCAACAATCGTTATGCTATTGACGGAGCGGTAACTGAATATCAATTCTGGGGAATGAAAGTATCGAAAAACTATGAATATTACCACCTTACAATAAAATATAAAAAGGAAGAAAAGAGAATTTTCGATAAAGACAGCGTTCTTTTTGATGTTGCAAAAATAATATACCACATTTACAGCTACACTAAGTCTTATACCAGAAATAATTTAGATAGAAATGTAAGTATTTTTGATATAATAGGTCCCGATATGGTAGGTCCTTCAAGCTCACATACTTGCGGAGCTAATCGAATAGGAAGAGTTGCAAATAGGCTAATAAAACTTTTTTTAAAGCATAGAAAATCCGAAAAAGTATATCTTTCTTCCTGGCTTGTTGGCTCTTTTTTAGCAACAGGAGAAGGACATAAAACAGTTGGAGCTTTGGCAGCGGGACTGCTCGAAGATAGAACGCAAATTGACGAAGAAATTGCTCATTTTGACTATTTTCCAGAAGATAATAAATTTGCTTATGATACTGTAAAAATAACTTGGTTAGGCTATCGGAACTTATATCCAAACAAGGTAAATGACGAAACCTTGAACTCGAAAATTGCAGAATATGAAAAAATATTTAAGCAGCATAATGTCGATCTGCACGTCAATACTGCAATTATTTTTGCAGATACAAAGCGACTCTATGATTACGACTCAAGCAAGCACGAGTTTATGATTGTAGGCGAATCGCTTGGCGGCGGAAAAATTCAAATTAAAGCTATAGGCATAAAAAATGAAAAAATACAGAATATTCTTAAAAACGAATGGAAGTGGATTAGTCATTTTGAAATTGATGGCTTAAAAATATTTTTTAGGAAAGAAACTGATGAAATCCCGCTTTTAGATGGAAATAATAATTTTTACTATAAAGCTATTCCCAATATTTCTTCTTTTAGCACAATTATAACAACTATCAAAGATAAAATTCGGAATAACAATGAAAACGTTTCCGGACCACTTTCTTTTTTTGGCTTCGACGATTTAAAATACTTGCTGAATGAAAATCCGCACTGGGATATACTTGACACCGTTTTTATGTATGAAAATTGGCATTTGCAAGTGCCAATTCGCTCAAAGGAATTCGTAGAAGCAATTAGAAATGAAGCCCAGCGTCTCCACGAAGCTATGGTCCGAAGCGCAAGAGCTGTAATTAAATTCTCCTCCACTGAAAATGAAGAAAAAAGAAATATAATCAATACTTACCAGACGATTTACCAATATAAACCCAAGAATATTTTTGAAGCAGCGACTAACGGAGCAATAAGTGCGATGACGAGCAACGCTTTATCAAGATTGATACTTGCTGCTCCAACCGGTGGCGCTAGCGGGATTTTTCCAGGCGTTCACGAAGGGTTGAAGTTTTACTTAAATAGCGATTTGCAATCGGAAGAGGAAATGAAGCTTTGCATTGATGCCTTTTTAATAGCTGGGCTTTTCGGAGCAATTTCTTCTAAATGGGTTGCTCCATCAGGTGCGCGATTTGGCTGCCAAGCAGAAACCGGAACTGGCGCCGCAATGGGCGCCGTCTACGCTTGCAAAATCCTCGGCGGAACTGATCAGCAACTCTTTAATGCTTATATTCTTGCCATAAAAAATTCTTTGGGCTTGGTTTGTGATCCGCTTGCCGGCGGGGTAAACATCCCCTGCATAAAAAGAAACGCTTTTAAAGCAGTAGAAGGCTTAAATTCCGCTTTCATGAGCTTGATGGGCGTTGAATCCTTAATTCCATTAGACGAAGTAATGTCTGCTATGCGTGAAATTGGAAATAACATGCAAGAAAAATACAAAGAAACCTCAAAAGGCGGACTTGCAACCACTCCAGTTGGATTGGAACATATTTATTGCAACAAATGCAGCTCGAAAGAATGTTTTAGGCGTTGAATCGGGAGTTTTATTTCAAACTAATATTGTTTGTAAAGATAGCTTAGAAAGAAGGGACAAGCTGTTGCTTGCCCCTTTCCTTTAGATTCTATAAAATTTTGATAAGATTTAGTTCTTATCACTTTTTCTTTTTTATTTTACCACACTCTTGGTGCGTTTAGTACTACCCTCAATGTGTCGCGAGCAATTAACAGCTCTTCATTTGTCGGTATAACGTAAATGGCAACTTTGCTGTCTTCTGTGCTTATTTTCATTTCTTTGCCACAAACTGCCTGTTCGTTCAACTTAATATCAATTTTAATTCCAAGCGCTTCTAAGTCTTGGCATGCTCTTTTCCTTATCTCAACAGAATTTTCCCCAATCCCGCCAGTAAAGCAAATCGCATCAGCCCCGTTCATTTCAGCAATATAGGCGCCAATATATTTTTTCACTCTATTGCAAAACATATCAATAGCGAGCGTGGCGCGTCTGTCTTGATGCTCGCGCTCCTCGTCTATTAATTCTCTCATATCGTTAGTCAAGCCAGAAATTCCCAATAAGCCGGAGCGTTTGTTAAGCAAATTAAATGCTTCTTCTACAGAAATTCCTTCGTTATGAACTAAAAATTCAATGACGGTGGGGTCGATGTCCCCGCTACGAGTTCCCATCATCAAGCCTTCAAGCGGAGTTAAACCCATAGAAGTATCCAATGACTGCCCGTTTTTCACTGCGCAAGCTGAACAGCCATTTCCAAGGTGTAGAGTAATCACATTAACTTGGTCGCGCTCTAAATCATTTAATTTTCTATAACGATATGCAATAAACCTGTGAGAGGTGCCATGAAAACCATATTTTCTAATTTTGAATCTTCTATAAAGCTGGTATGGAACCGCATAAAGATAAGTTTCCTCGGGCATAGTGGAATGGAAGGAGGTATCGAAAACCACTGCTTGCGGCAAAGATGGACCAAAAATCTCTTGTGCAGCGTAAATTCCTTTAAGATTTGCTGGGTTGTGCAAAGGTGCAAGCGGAATGCAATCTTCTATGCCAGCAATAACTTCTTTGTCAATTTTAGCTGAGCGCTTAAATCTTTCAGCGCCATGAACTCCGCGATGCCCAACAGCTGCAATGTCAGACAAATCGTTTATTCCGGGAATTTTTGCTTCGGCTGAAGTAATCCATTTTATTACGTGATTCAAAGCGGCTTTGTGGTCTCGGAGAGCCTCGGTCATCTTCACTTTCTTTCCGCCAACTACTTCGTAAGTGATAAGCGATTGGCTTCCAACACGCTCAACTAAGCCTTTTGCAAGCATTTTGTCGCTATCATCTTTGATCATTTCCAAATCAGTATCAATAATTTGCCATTTTAATGACGAGCTACCGCAATTCAAAACAAAAATATTCATAATTTTAATTACCTTTAATTATATAAAAAATTAAATTAATTTCTTTTACAAAATTACTACTTTACTTATAATATAAAAATAAGTATAAATTTTTTATTTACTACGCATTATAGCAGCAAAAAAAATTATTGATTATTTGAAAAAATGCTATAGATTTTTTATAAAAAAAAACTTCTTGAATAAATTGCTTAAATTTTTTATATTTGTATTGTTAGTGAAAAAACTAACATTTGCAAAAATAGTAAAACGCTTATTATAGATGCACTTATTTTTTTGTATGCTTATAGGTGGTTTATGAAAGTGATAAAGAAAATAGCTCAAAAAAAACGATCTGTAATTGTATTGGTATTGTTAATAAGCGTCATTTTTATTCTTGGCGGATTAACATACTATAAGTATGAGAAAGACAATCATATAAAGGAAAAGCTGAATTATCTTGAGTCTGTTTCTAAATTAAAGGTTGCTCAAATTGGCTACTGGTTGAATTCTCATTACTCAGGTGCCTATACTTTAGTAAAATCAGAAGCATTTATTAGAAGAATTAAGGTTTGGTATCGAAATCTTGACGATTTGCGTGTTAAAGACGAAATAAAAAGACGCCTTGAAATAGTAAAATCTTATAATGGCTATGAAAGTATAATCCTTGCTTCTAAATCTGGCGATGTTTTAGTTTCCACTGACCCTGATACTATTAGCATTGATCCAGTTGTAAAGCAAAAAATTAAAAGTTCAAACGGCACCGAGTCAGTGATAACTGATTTTTACTACTGCCTATTTCACAATGCAGTTCATTACGATTTAGCCGCTCCAGTGATCGACTCTTCTGGCAAATCTATTGCTATTGTGTTATTTAGAATTAATCCATTTGATGCCTTCTTTCCCTTAATACAAAACTTGCCCACGATAAGCGAAACAGTTGAGAGCGTTTTAATTAGGAAAGAGGCAGATAGCATTCTATATTTAAGCGAGCTACGTTTTAAAAAGCAAAGCGCATTTAAACTTAAAATGTCCTTAACTGACGACAATCTTCCAGCAGTTAAAGCAATAAAAGGCTTTAGTGGCTTTTTTGAGGGAATAGATTACCGTGGCGAAAAAGTCTTTTCTTTCATTGCAGCTGTGCCTAATACTGATTGGTATATGATTACCAAACTCGACCAAGACGAGCTTTATTCTGGTCTTTTCGCCCGCTCTCTTATCATAGCTGTTTTTGTCCTTTTCTTAATCGCTTTGACGAGCTTTGGCTTTTTTTGGTTTTACAACACCCAACAAAAAAAGATTTTCTTTGAGCTATATAGAAATGAGCAAGAATTATCAAAGATTAAAAAAGAGTTTGAAACTACTCTTTATAGCATTGGCGATGCGGTAATCGCAACCAACCCGGCCGGTCGGATAAAAATGATGAACAAAGTTGCGGAGACCCTAACGGGCTGGACCGAAAAGGAAGCGATGTCAAGAAAAATTGAAGAAGTATTTAACATTGTAAATGAAGAAACAAGGCAGAAAGTAGAAAATCCTGTTAAGTTAGTGCTTGAAAAGGAAATGGTTGTTGGGCTTGCAAATCATACTATACTTATTTCAAGAAATGGAAAAGAATACCCAATAACAGATAGCGGCGCACCAATTAAAAATGAAAATAATAAAGTTATTGGGGTGGTCCTTGTTTTTCGCGATCAGACTGAAGAAGCAACATTACACAGAGAATTGAAAAACGCAGCCGACCGTCATCAAGCAATACTCGAAGCGGTGCCAGATATTATTATGGAAATAGATATAAATAAAGTCTATACTTGGGCAAATAACGCGGGTATGCAATTCTTTGGTGATGATGTGCTTGGACGAAAAGCTGATTATTACTTTGTAAGGGAAGAAAACATCATAGAGCTGATCAGTCCTTTGTTTAATGGAAAAAATGAGAGCATTCTATATGTAGAAAGTTGGCAGCGCCGCTTTGATGGCGAAGAGCGACTTTTAGCTTGGTATTGCAGAGCATTGAAGGACGAACACGGGAAAGTGATTGGCGCAATTTCTGCTGCTCAAGACATTACAGAAAAAAACAAAGTTGAGCAAGAGCTTAAAGAAAGCGAGGAACGATTTCGCTCTGTATTTAATAACGCCTCAATTGGAATTTACAGAACAACCCCAGATGGCAAGGTTTTATTAGCTAACAATGCTTTAATTAAACTTTTAGGGTATAGCTCATTTGAGGACTTAGCAAATCTTGACATAGAAAAAAGCGGTTATTTAAATAGAGAAGACAGGAAAAAATTCAAAGAGTTAATGGAAAAAAATGATGAAGTTTTTGAATTTGAAGTTCCTTGGCTTCGTAAAGATGGAGAGATTATTTTTGTAAGTGAAAACGCTAATACTTATCGCAATCAAGATGGAGTTATAGAATATTACGAAGGAACAGTTCAAGACGTTACAGCACGAAAAAAAGTTGAGCAAGAGCTTAAAGAAAGCGAGGCATTTACAAGGTTGGTTATGAATAATTTGCCAGTTGGCATAGCTGTTAATTCAGTTACTCCAACTATTAAAGCAAGCTATATAAACGATAGCTTTATAAAGATTTACAGAACAACAAGGGAAGCATTGCAAAAGGAAGATAATTTTTGGGAAGCCGTTTATCACGATGAAGAGCTTCGCGAAAGAATAAAAGAGCAACTCCTTTCCGATATTGCTTCCGGAGATGTGAAAAGGATGCATTGGTTAGATATTCCCATAGCTCGTAAAGGCGAAGAAACAACTTATATTAGCGCAAGAAACATCCCGCTGCCCGATAGCAATTTAATGATTTCAACCGTTTGGGATGTTACCGAAAGAGTAAAAGCAGAAAGTATGCTGATAGAACAGAACAAAGATCTTGAAAGACAATATGAAGAGCATTCCATATTAAACGAAGCTTTACGCCAAACTAATTACGATTTAGAAATTGCAAAATCTAAAGCAGAGGAGAACGACAAATTGAAAACTGCATTTCTTCAAAATATGTCCCATGAGATTCGCACTCCATTAAATGGTATTCTTGGCTTTTCGCAGCTGCTTACAGAGCCAGACTTGTCAAAGGATGAAATTGCAAACTTTACTTCATTTATAACTAAAAGCGGCAATAGATTGCTTGAGATTGTAAATAATATTCTCGATATTGCAAGGATAGAGGCGGGCCAAATTACTGTGCAAAATATGAGTTTTCCAATTATTTCAACAATTAAGGATTTGCATGCATTATATTTACCCATAGCACAAGAAAAAGAATTGAAGCTTTGCTATTCCGTCCCAGATAATTTTGAGAGCATATACATTTTTTCTGACCAATCAAAGATTGTGCAAATACTTTCTAATCTAATAAATAATGCAATAAAGTTTACAAAAGAAGGAGAAGTTGAGTTCGGTTTCGAGATTAAAGCTGATCGCATTCAATTTTTTGTAAAAGATAGCGGCATCGGTATAGAAAAAGGACTTCAAGAAATGATATTCGAAAGATTTTCTCAAGCTGATGTTTCTGTTACACGAGGTTACGAGGGTGCTGGCTTGGGCTTAGCTATTTGCAAGGGTCTTGTCGAAATTATAGGCGGGAAAATTTGGCTTGAATCTGAGTTAAGCAAGGGGTCTATCTTTTATTTTTCTTTACCCTTTGCTCTGCACCAAAGCAAAAAAGCATATACCTCAGAAGAAAAGACAGCTTCTCAAGTTAATCAAAATCTAATAATACTAATAGCTGAAGATGATTTTTTAAATTATAAATACTTAAAAAGCATATTGGAAAAGGAGCGTCACGCTGTTCTTTATGCAGAAAATGGACAGATAGCGGTGGATATGGTGAAAAATAATCCGGAAATCGACATTGTGCTTATGGATATTAAAATGCCAGTGCTTGATGGAGTTGAAGCAGCAAACAGGATTAAAGCCTTTAAGCCAGAGCTTCCAATTATTGCGCAAACTGCTTATGCCTTCGATTCAGAAAAAGAAAAAATTCTACAAACAGGAGCGTTCAATTGTTATGTTACAAAACCAATCAACTATAAAGAGCTATTAGAAATAATAGTATTGCAGGCAAAATAAGATATTATATTGTATTTAAGGGGGAGAAAGAGTTGTCCCCCGCTGGCGGGGGAAGGGGGTGGATCTTTCGCGCTGTCATTCCGAGCGTAGCGAGGAATCCAGAGTAATTGCGGTATTGAAAGGCTTTCTGGATTCTTAACTTTGTTCAGAATGACGCTGCCACTCTATCTCCCCCGCTGGCGGGAGATACAGGACTGTTCTAAAGGAACAGGCCAGCCTGTTCCCTACGCTTTAATGGCGGAAATGCCTTATTCCAGTAAATAGCATAGCAATATTGTGCTTATTTGCTTCTTCTATAACTTGCTCATCACGCATCGCTCCTCCTGGCTGAACTATTGCAGTAACTCCCGCTTTTGCAGCTTGCTCCACCGCATCTGGATACGGAAAAAATGCGTCTGATGCTAATATTGAGCCGTTTAAATCAATTCCTTCTCTTTTAGCTTTGTCAATAGCAATTAAAGCGGAATCCACGCGGGACATCTGTCCCGCACCGATTGCAAGAGTTCTGTCTTTTTTAGAAAAAATAATGGAGTTCGACTTAACGTGTTTTGCAATTTTCCAGGCGAAGATAATAGAAAGCCATTCATTTGAATTTGGCTCGCGCTTTGTGGGCACATTTAATTTTTTTCTGTCGAAAAGCACCCTGTCTCGAGCTTGCAATAAAAATAAATTAGTAACAGATTTTACTTGCATATTTTGAGATTTGCGATATTCAGAAAGATTAGCTTGAATAAGACGTCTATCGCGTTTTTTTGTCAGAATTGCAAGTGCTTCTTCTGAAAATTCTGGAGCTATAATTATTTCAGTAAATAAACTGTGCATCGCTTGGGCAGCGTCTTCATCAATCATTTGATTTACTATAATAATCCCGCCATAAGGAGAGACCGTGTCTGTCGCATAAGCCTTGTCATACGCCTCAATTAAATCTGAACCAGAGCCAACTCCACAAGGGTTTGTGTGCTTAATTATAGCGACTGTTGGGTTCTCGAATTCTATAATCAAGTTCATTGCTGCGTCAATATCCAAAATATTATTATAAGACAGCTCTTTCCCGTGCAGATGCGAAAAATATTTTGATAAATTACCATAGATGGCAGCTTTTTGATGAGGATTTTCACCATAACGCAGGCTCTGACTCAATTTCATTGGAATAGAAAATCGCTCGGGAAATTCAACTTGATTGTATTTTTGAAAATATTCAGCAATCAATGAATCGTAATAGCTGGTATGGAAAAACACTTCCCCAGCTAAAATTTCTCGATATTCTTTTGGTAAACTTTCATCATTTTTCTTTAAAAGGTTAATGATTTCCTTGTATCTATTGGGATTGACAATCGGGGCAGTCCAAAGATAATTTTTTGCAGCAGCCCGCAGCATTGCAGGTCCCCCAATATCAATATTTTCAATTAAGACGTCATGAGGAGAATTCGCATCTAATTGCTTTTCAAAAGGATACAAATTGACAACAAGCATATCCAATGAAAAAAGATTATGTAGCTTCAGCTCGTTAAGATGTTTTTCATTGTCAAGTCGGGCAAGCAAGCCAGAATGAATGGCTGGATGGAGGGTTTTCACCCTGCCATCTAATATTTCAGGGAAGTCAGTAATTTCTCTAATGCTATGGCAGTTAACTCCATTTTCAATAAGGTGTTCAAGCGTTCCACCTGTTGAATAAATTGTTATAGCGAGTTTATTTAATTCTTTAGCAAATTCAGCAACTCCAGTTTTGTCGAAAACAGAAATGAGGCAATTGCGTATTTTGTGGCTATCAGCTGTTTTCATTTTTTCTATTTATTTTATGGGACAATTTTACTTCTTCTTACATTTTCTAAAGTATTGAATAGAATTTCTTTTACTCTGCTTGTCAAAGGCTCGTCGTGCCCGGAATAAATCGTTTGAATGTCAAGTTTTGTAAGCATTTCAAGTGCTTGGACGTAGTAATAGTTATAAGTGCCTCCTTGAGATTTGATATTCAAGGGAGTATCTCCGGAAAATAGCACTTTTTCTTCTTCGCAATAAATACACACTGAATCGTTTGAATGCCCAGGGGTGTGGAAGATTATAGCTTCGCGATCTCCAATTTTCACGCTCATTTTATCTTTTATTTTGACATCAACCCCCTGCAGCATTGAATAAGCATAAACTGTTGGATTGTATGCTTCTTTGATTTTTGACAAAGCGCCGCTATGATCGAAATGCTCATGGGTCAAAATAACTTGTTCTACTCTCTTTTTTCCAACACCGGTAGACAGGGTTTCAAGCTCATCGATAATGAATCCATTAGTCCCAACGTCAATCAGTGTATTAATATCAGAGATTGCATTCCAATCGCCTCTAACTAAATAGACGTTAGCTGAATATAGCTTGGGGTCTTTTTTTAACAAAGTAACTTTCATAAATCAAGCTATTAAGCCTTTTGATAAACGTTAGCGTCAGCAGCAATTTTTTTGAAAAGGTAGGAAATTTCTTCCGGGACCTGCTGAGTTTGCTCTGTTAGGAAAAGACCTTGGGGCGCAAGAACGGAGTGGAACATTTTTATTACCTCTATCCGTTCTTTTGGTTGAAAATGCAATAAAACATTTTTGCAGATAACCATATTGTAATTATCACTAAATGGTTTTAATTCCAATAAATCATGCTTTTGAAATCTTATTCGGCTAAGAATATTGTCGTTTATCCTAAAATACCCATCTCGCTCGCTTTTTGTAAAATATTTGTTGAAAATATCTTTTGGGATGCGCGTTAGCTCGCTTTCTGGGTAAATCCCGTCTGTTATAATTTTTCCAAAAGTATCAGTTTCGTCAATATCAGAGGCATCAATTTCTACATTTTTAAATGCAAAATAGCCCATTCTTTCAGCTAACATAATGGCGAAAGTATAAGGCTCGGGTCCCATTGCGCAGCCTGCATCCCAAATTCTGATTTTTCTATATCCATTTACTATTGGTAAAAAATATTTTAGCGCCTGTTCGATTGAGTGGCTATCTCTGAAAAAAAATGTAAAAGCCATAAAAATTAGTTAGATTAGTTTATTCGATAATTAATTTTCAAACATAGTTTAGTAGTTATAAATTTTTCTCCTCCCAAACAGAGCTTGCGAAGAAGAATAATTACAAATTTAAGATTATTTTTTATAATTTTGTAGTCTTTTAAATTTTCATTAGATTTTAATTGTGAAATAGAATGCCGATTTATTCGTCATTCAACTGTTTATAGATATTTAACTGAAAGTATAAAATGCTTGAATTTTTAACTAAAATCTTTGGTTCTAAGCACGAAAAAGACATCAAAGAAATGACGCCAATTGTTGACAAAATTAACGAGATCTACGAGGAATACAATAATTTTACTGACGAGCAAATAAAAGCCAAGACCGATGAATTTAAAGAAATAATAAGAAAGAACAGCCAGGAGCTTGAGGACGAAAAACTTGAATTAAGCAATAAACTGAAAAACGAAGCTTTAAGTCCAGAAGACACACTTGCCGCAAAAGATAGGATTAAGGAATTAAACAAAGAAATTTTTGAGACAATTGAAGACACATTAGACGAAATTCTTCCGGAAGCCTTTGCTGTTGTCAAACAAGCTTGCAGGCGTTTGACTGAAAATCAATATCGTTATGAATATGCAGGTCAGACATATACCTGGAATATGATTCCTTTCGATGTGCAGCTGCTTGGCGGTATTGTTTTGCATCGTGGAAAAATTGCAGAAATGGCAACGGGAGAAGGAAAAACCTTAGTTGCAGTTTTGCCGATTTATCTTAATGCTCTTTCTGGCAAAGGAGTCCACGTAGTTACAGTTAATGACTACCTTGCGAAAAGAGACTCAGACTGGATGAGGCCTGTTTATGAATTCCTTGGTGTTTCCGTTGGGTCAATCCAATCAAATATGGATTCCGAAGAACGAAAAAAGGTTTACAATGGCGATATTGCCTACGGCACGAACAATGAATTTGGTTTTGATTACCTGCGCGATAATATGGTGGTCGAGCCAGAGCATCTTGTCCATCGCGAGTATTGGTATGCCATCGTTGATGAGGTAGACTCCGTCCTTATTGACGAGGCGAGAACCCCGCTTATTATCTCCGGGCCCGTTGGGCAGGCAACAGATCAAAAATTTGAGGAGATGAACCCAAGAGTAAAACGTCTTGTCGAAGCTCAAACTCGGCTTGTCAATCAACTTACAGCAGACGCAAACAATTTGACTAAATCGGAAGATGCGGGCGATAGAGATAAGCTTGGGCTATATCTTCTGCGTTCCTATCGCGGCTTACCAAAGCATAATAGACTTTCCAAGCTCTTGCAAGAGCCGGAGTATCAAAAGTTGATGCGAGAAACCGAAATCAATTTCTTGCGTGACCAACAGAATAAGCTCACGCCTGTCGATGAGGAGCTTTTTTATACGGTTGATGAAAAGAATCACCAAATTGACATTACAGAAAAAGGACGACAGCTCCTTTGCTCAAGCCAAGAAGATCCAAATACTTTTATAATACCAGATATTACCTCGCAAATGAGTGCAATCGAAGGGGATAGCAGTTTAGCTCCAGCGCAAAAACAAAGAAAAATTGATGAAGTGAATATGGAGTATGCAGAAAGTAGCGATAGAATTCACACAATCAATCAGCTACTCCGCGCTTACTCGCTTTATGAAAAAGACGTTGAATACGTTGTGCAGGACAATAAAGTAATGATTGTTGATGAGTTTACTGGACGTATCTTAGACGGAAGGCGTTACTCTGACGGCTTGCACCAAGCAATTGAAGCAAAAGAGATGGTGCGAGTTGAACGCGATACACAAACCCTTGCAACTATTACGCTCCAAAACTATTTCCGTTTATATAATAAACTCGCTGGTATGACTGGAACTGCAGAAACAGAAGCAGGCGAGTTTGAAAGTATTTATAAGCTCGAGGTGGTTGTTATTCCAACAAATAGACCAATTGTAAGAGATGACGATGAAGATTTGATTTTTAAGACTAAGCGTGAAAAATACAATGCAATAGTTGAAGAAGCTCGCGATGAGCTAAAAAAAGGTAGAGCGGTTCTTGTTGGAACGGCAAGCGTAGAGGTTTCTGAGATTTTAAGTAAAATGCTCAAAAGAGCCGGGATTCATCATAACGTTCTCAATGCAAAGCATCACCAGAAAGAAGCAGATATTATTGCAAGCGCTGGACGAAAGGGCGCTTTGACCATTGCTACTAATATGGCTGGACGTGGAACGGACATTAAATTAGATCCAGAAGTGAAAAAGAATGGAGGGCTTGCAATTATTGGCTCCGAAAGGCATGACGCAAGACGAATTGACCGTCAGCTTCGCGGACGCTCGGGGCGCCAAGGCGATCCAGGCTCCTCGCTTTTCTTCATTTCTTTAGAAGATAATTTAATGCGACTTTTTGGTGGAGAAAGAATTGCAGGCGTTATGCAAAAAATCAAAATCCCGGAAGGCGAGCCGATTCAGCATAGTATGATAACAAAGTCAGTTGAGCGCGCCCAAAAGAAAGTAGAAGAAAATAATTTTGGAATAAGGAAGCGCTTGCTTGAATACGATAACGTAATGAATCAGCAACGTGAAGTAATTTACAGCAGAAGACGGCACGCATTAATGGGGGAGCGACTGAAAGGAGAAATCTTTGAATACGTTGAAGATCTGGCAAGCGAGTGGTTTGAAGATTTTAAGCCAGAAAATGATTTAGTTAGCTTGAAAAATGCGGTTCGCACAAATTTACTTTGCGAGCTAAATTTAACAAACGAAGAATTTGAAAAATCGAACTTAAATAGCTGTGTAAAAAAAATTCTTGAAACTGCAAATGATTTTTATCAAAGAAAAGAAGAAGTGCTTGGGACCGAATTTCTTTCGCAGTTAGAGCGCTATGCCGTCCTTCAAACCATTGACGAAAAATGGAGAGACCATTTAAGGGCAATGGACGATTTGAAAGAAGGTATTCACTTGCGTTCTTATGGACAAAAAGACCCACTGCTTGAATATAAGGGTGAGGCGTTTAAGCTGTTCGTTGAGTTAATTCAAGATATTAATAAAGAAGCTGTTAATTTTGTATTTAAGTATTTCCCGAAAGTGGTTGAAAGAGAAGTCCGAACTAAAAAAGGAACTGAAGGGCAGCAGCTTAAAAACGTGAGTGTGATGTCGGCGGGCAATTTATCGTTTCAGCATTCCGCGACAGCCGTCCCAGCATTTGTTTCCTCTGGCGCCTCAGCTGGACAAGCAACGCAGCAAGATGTTGGTGGGCGCCCCCTTGTTAAAACTTTTAGAAAAGCGGAAAAGCAAGTTGGACGGAACGAGCCTTGTCCCTGTGGAAGCGGGAAAAAATATAAAAATTGCCATGGAAAACAGCAAAAAGCATTACAGGAAAAAAAAATTTGCATTAAATAAAATAAAAACGTATTTTTACGATTAGTTAAACTATGAATTTTAATTCATTTTCATTATTGTGAAATAATTATTAATGGCAAAGAGTGTAAAAGTAAAGATAGCTGGCAAAGAGTATTCTTTAAAAGGACATAACGAGGAGATTATTCAAAAGGCATCTCGAGAGGTCAATAGCCAGCTTGAAGCATTAGAGGAAAGGTATAAAAATGAAACAGTTTCTACGCTGTCCGTTTTAACTGCATTAAATATCGCTGAAAAGTATTGTAGCATTGAAAACGAGCTTAATTCAAATAAGAATAAAGTTATTGAAGAGTTAGGGAAGATGACTGATTTTTTAAAAAACTCAATTAGTTATAATGATTAGCCTTGCTCTGGCTAGCAATTAGGAATTGGCAAAATTTTTTGCTCTTATACTTTGCTCTTTTCAAATATGTAATAATGTCTTTCACTTGCCTGATTAAAGCAACAGTCGAGTTGAATAAAAGTTCTTTGAATTTTATATTATTTTATGCCGCATTGTATTATCGCTCTATTTTACAAGCAAAAGAACCTATAGTAAAATCAAATGGGAAATATGCTCCGATTATAAAACGCAAGCCTTGCATAAGTTCTTTATGTAAATTTCTTTTTGAGAAACAAAGGAAGTGTGCTATAATTGGGCTATTACCCACTGTGTCAAGTTGGGTTCTAATCCGACTTGTTGCGAAGTATGATGCGGCTTTTTTAAAAAAATTGAAAAAATATTATTGATAAAGTATTATAAATTAAATATATATAAACGATACAAGAGGTTTTTATGAGTGATATGATGATTATTATTTTCAGTTTAATTGGTCTTATTATTGGATTTGGAATATCTTATTTTGCTGGTAATAAAATTAATGCTGCTAAATTGAAAGAAGGCGAAAACAGAGTTGCAAGCCGTTTAAAAGATGCTGAAAAAGAAGCAGCAAACTTGAAAAAAGAAAAGCTAATTGAGGTTAAAGAAGAGTGGCATAAAAGAAAACAGGAATTTGAAAACGATGCACAGCAAAGACGTCAAAAATTGCAAACCTTTGAAAAGCAGTTAAAGTCGAGAGAAGAAAATATTGAATCAAAAGTTGAGCAGATTAATAAAAAAGAAAAGCAAATTGAGGCTCAAGAGAAAGACTTTAAAAAGAAAATCGAAGATATATCTAAAAAAGAATTAGAGCTTGAAAAACTGCACGATGCTCAAATGACTAAGCTTCAAGAAATAAGCGGACTTTCGCTCGAAGAAGCTAAAAAGTTGATGTTGGAAAACGTTGTTAACGATGCAAAAACAGAATCGGCTCAGCTAACAAAAAGGATTATTGACGAAGCAAAAAACAATGCCACCAAGCAAGCAAAAAGCATAGTGTTGCAAGCAATTCAGCGCTCAGCTTCCGATCATAGCGTTGAAAGCACCGTTTCGGTTGTTTCCTTAGATGGTGATGAAATGAAAGGGAGGATTATCGGACGCGAGGGAAGGAATATTCGCGCCTTCGAAGCAGCAACTGGAATTGATTTAATTATTGACGACACCCCCGAAGCTGTTGTGATTTCTGGCTTTGACCCATTTAGAAGAGAGGTAGCTAAAGCGTCCTTAGAAAAACTTATGGCAGATGGCAGAATCCACCCTGCACGCATTGAAGAAATTGTTGACAAAACCCGGAAAGAGCTTGAGGACGAGATTATTCATATTGGTGAAAACGCTTGTTTGCAGCTCGGTATCCATAATATGCATAATGAGTTAATGAGAATTGTGGGTAAAATGAAATACCGCTCGAGCTATGGGCAAAACCTTTTAAATCACTCAATAGAAGTGGCATATCTTTGCGGCATTATGGCTGCTGAACTTGGCTTCGACCCAATACTTGCAAAACGTTCCGGACTGCTCCACGATATTGGAAAGTGCATTGACCAAAATACTGAGGGGCCTCATGCTCTTCTCGGTTTTGATATTGCCAAAAAATTTAAGGAGCCTCATCCTGTATGCAATGCCATTGGTGCGCACCACGAGGATATTGAAATGGAGACTCCTTTTGCTGTGCTTGTCCAAGCTGCTGACAGCATAAGCGGAGCTCGCCCCGGCGCAAGACGCGAATCTTTGGAAAACTACATAAAGCGTCTTGACAAATTGGAAACTCTTGCCCATAGCTTCCAAGGAGTAGCAAAAACCTTTGCCATTCAAGCAGGAAGAGAAATACGCGTTATAGTTGAGCCGGAGAAAATTGATGATATTCATTCCGATTCTCTTGCTATAGAAATTGCGAAAAGTATTGAAAATGAAATGGAATACCCAGGGCAAATCAAAGTAACCGTCATTCGTGAAAGACGCTCTTTTGCTTTGGCTAAGTAGTTGATATTTGTTTTATTTTATAATAGTCGGACTCCTCCTCCCTTAAGTTCAATCTTGAAATGGGGAGGAAGTCCTATATTTTTTTAGCTTAATTTTTTTATTAAAGTAGAATTTTTAACATATTATTTTAAGTGAAAATATGCAATTTATTGATTTAAAAAGCCAATATAAGAGAATAAAAGATTTGGTGAACGAAAATTTGCAGGCAGTTCTGGAAAGCGGTCAATATATTATGGGAGCTGAGGTCGCCAAGTTAGAAACAAT
This sequence comes from Ignavibacteria bacterium, assembly GCA_012522895.1. Classification (GTDB taxonomy): domain Bacteria; phylum Bacteroidota; class Ignavibacteria; order Kapaibacteriales; family UBA2268; genus JAAYJM01. Next base: position 1,129 of record JAAYJM010000241.1, on the reverse strand, counting down.
GCTAAGTGCTTACGTTGGCGTTGCTCACTGCCTTACTTGCTCCTCTGGCACTGATGCTTTGCTTATTCCTCTTATGGCTTGGGGAATTGGGCGGGGCGATGCAGTTTTTACCAGTCCATTTACTTTTATTGCAACAGCGGAAGTGATCAGCTTGCTTGGTGCAACTCCGATTTTTGTTGACATTGAAAAAGACAGCTTTAACATAGACCCAGAGCTTTTAGAAAAAGAGATTGAAAAAGTAAAAAAAGAAGGGAAACTAACTCCAAAAGCAATTATTCCAGTTGATTTATTTGGTTTGTGCGCGGATTATGAAAAAATTTCCAATATAGCAAAAAAGCATGGCTTATTTGTTCTTGAAGACGCGGCTCAGAGCTTTGGCGCAACTCAAAATGGAAAGAAATCCTGCAGTTTTGGAAGGGCTGCCGCAACTTCTTTTTTCCCGGCTAAACCGCTTGGATGCTACGGAGATGGTGGAGCTATTTTTACAGATGAGAGCGAGCTGTTTGAGACAATGAAGTCTATTCGAGTCCATGGGCAGGGTAGTGATAAATACGAAAATGTAAGAATTGGTTTAAATGGAAGGCTCGACACTATGCAGGCTGCTGTTTTACTTGCAAAAATGACTATTTTCGATGAAGAAATTGAGCTGAGAAATGCAGTTGCCAATCGTTATAATGAGCTGCTAAGCGGCAAATTTGCAGTTCCAAAAATTCCATCTGGCAACCGTTCTGTTTGGGCGCAATATTCTATTTTAGCAGAGTCGGAGGAGCATAGACAAAGCATTTTAAACAAACTTAAAGAAAATGGCATTCCTACTGCTATCTATTATCCAACCCCTTTACATTTGCAAAAGGCATATAGTTTTTTGAATTATAGACAAGGAGATTTCCCTATAAGTGAAGACATAGCAAAACGCATTTTCAGTTTGCCAATGCACCCGTATTTAACGGAAAAAGAGCAAAATACTATTTGTGAGCTGATGATTTAAGGATTTCTGTAAAATTTCAAGTTCTAAAAATTTTCTTAAGCAGGGCATTGATAAATGCCCTTTTTTATTATCTTTCAAAAATATTTTTACTTATACATAGAATTAGTATCTGCATTAACACTGGATTTAGCTTGTTTATAG
>JAAYJM010000240.1 GCA_012522895.1 Ignavibacteria bacterium | reverse complement strand
TTCGCGCTGTCATTCTAAGCGCAGCGAGGAATCCAGAGAATTCCCCCGTCCTTTTTTTTCAAAGGGGGGGATTCTTTTTAGGCGGGAAACACAGAACAGTCCAGTATCTCCCGCTGGCGGGGGCAGGAGGTGGATCTTGTTTCAGATCTGCCACAATTCAAAGTGTGGCAGATCTACATAACTACCCCGTGTGAAGTTTAATTGTTAATTATTCTTTGAATGAAAGATATTCCGTAGGAATTAAATTATTGTAGCAAAAGGAAAGCCTCGACCGTGTTTATCCCGCCAGGGATTAAATTATTAACTGTATTTGGAAAGATAAAATCCCAAGGGATAAAAAATCAATAAAATTGTAAAAATATGGTTCAGACATGAAATTTTATATTTTAAATCAAACAAACAAATGAAAATAGATTCTCATAAATACCCGCTACCAAAAAGACTTAGGCATCATACTTCTGCAAACGTTTATGCTGCGGCTGATAGCCTTTTTAGAATACCAGATTATTATCCACCATTGCTGCAAAGCCTTGATTGGAACGAGTGCTTTGAAAATGGTAACGAGCCTTGCGCTATTGACGTTGGCTGCGGGAAAGCGAAGTTTTTATTCGACTATGCAGAACAGAACAGAGAACGTAATTATTTAGGAATTGAGGTCAGAAAGCCGCTTGTCGATTGGGCAAGTAATGTCATTAAGTCGGAAAAAATTCCCAATGCTTCTGTCCTTTGGTATTCTGTTGCAAACGGCTTTCCTTTCATTGAGGACGATTCGATTTCTGAGATTTTTTATCTTTTTCCAGATCCATGGCCCAAAGCCAAGCATTTGAAAAGACGCGTTATGAATATACACTTTTTAAATGAGCTTTTTAGAATTTTAAAAAACGAAGGGAAAATATATATTGCCACAGATTTAGAGGAAATACACCAATATCATATTGAGATTTTAACAGAATTTGAAAAGTTTCATTTTCATTTAGCAAGTCAAGATGAATGGCGGCTCCCAATTACTAATAAAGAGATGTTTTGCTTAGAAAAAAAGATCGAAACATATAAAATTATCGCTGGAAAAAAATGAAAAATTTGCTTAATATAATAAATGGATTGGATTTTCAACTGCTCCAAGGGGATTTGGAAATTGAAATTTCTTCAATTCAATACGATTCAAGGAAAGGCGTTCCAAATTCATTATTTGTCGCTATTGAAGGCGAAGAATTTGATGGACACAATTTTATTGAATCGGCGATTGAAAAGGGCGCAAAAGCAATCCTTTGTGAAAAAATGGATTTTAATTGTAGTCCAAACGTAGCTGTGCTTAAAGTGGAAAATTCCCGCAAAGCACTTGCCCGATTGTCGCATAACTGGTATGAAAGACCCACAGAAAATATGTGCATCATTGGAGTTACAGGGACAAACGGGAAAACCACAACAACTTTTTTACTGAAATCAATATTTGAAAAAGCGGGCTATAAAGTTGCTCTAATCGGAACGACTGGAATTATAATTGGGAATGAGTTTTTGCCCGCTAATCACACTACTCCAGAATCTTTAGAACTTGCCGCAGCTTTTAATTTAATGGAAAGTAAAGATGTTGATTTTGTGGCTATGGAGGTTTCCTCGCATGCTCTTTCGCAGCATAGATGCGATTTTATTGATTTCGATGCCGCTCTTTTTACTAATCTTACGCTTGACCACCTTGATTACCATAAGACAATGGAGGATTACGCATACGCAAAAAAAAACCTGTTCGATTCTATGAAAAGCGATTCCATTTCTATTGCTATTTTTAATGAGGATTGGACAGATTTTCTGTTGAGAGATTGCAAATCGGAAAGAAAATTCAGCATTGGCTATGGACAAAAAGATCATTTCCAAATAGAAAATATTCTGCTTGGAGCTTTTGGAACGCAGTTCTCTTTAAAGGCTAATGATGAGACAATAAAAATAAAATCCCCTTTAATTGGAAAATTCAACATAGAAAACCTTGCGCTTGCGGCATCGCTTGCTCGCTCAAAGGGAATAAGCAAGGAGCTTATCGAATCAGCTTTGGCTGAGGCTGTTGGGGCGCCAGGCAGAATGCAAAAAGTGCTGCTTGAAAGCGGGGCAATCGGCATTGTCGATTATGCTCACAGTCCAGATGCTCTTGAAAAAGCGCTCCTTGCTTGCAAAGAAATATTAAAAGACGATGGCAATCAGCCAGCCAATTTAATATGCGTTTTTGGTTGCGGAGGAGATCGCGATAAATCGAAACGTCCTAAAATGGGAAAAATTGCAGCTACTCTTGCTAATCAGGTTGTCATAACAGACGATAACCCAAGGACAGAGCTTTCGGAAAAAATTATTGACGAAATTTTTCAAGGCATCGAAGAGCGGTATAAAGACAAAGTGAAAAGGATTTCTAATAGGGCTGAGGCTATTGCTTATGCGAAAAAAATATCGCAAAAAGGAGGCTTAGTGCTTATTGCGGGGAAGGGACATGAGAATTATCAAATTATTGGCAAGGAAAAGCATCATTTCGATGACCTTGAGGAGTTGATGAAAACTTAACTTTTCCGAAGTGCTTCAAGTTCTTTGAATAGCTCTTTTTCTTTATCACTAAGATTTTTTGGGATTTTGATATTAATTTTTATAAACAGATTTCCTCTTTGGTCTGGCTTGCCATAAATCGGCATTCCCTGTCCTTTTAATTTTAAAACGCTTGCCGGCTGCGATTCTGGAGGGATTACAAGTTTAACAGTGTCGCCGAAAGTCCTGAGTGTGGATTGCCCGCCCAAAACTGCTTTATATAAATCAATAGTAACTTCAAGGTGCAGGTCGTTGTCTTCTCTAAGCACTCGTTTGTGGGGAGTGATTAGGATTTTTATAAGAATATCGCCATTTGCCCCGCCACTTTGTCCGGGCATTCCTTTGCCAGTAATTTTTAGTATTTGACCGTCTGCAATGCCGGGTTTTATATTTAATTCAATGCGCTGCTTTTCAACGATAAATTGCTTTGTTGCGCCCTTAAAAGCTTCCTCTAAGCTTATTTTAAGCTCAGTCTCGATGTTTGCGCCTCTTTTCGGAGTTTGCTGAAAGCCGGTTCTTTTTGTAAATCCGCCAAAAATGCTTTCAAAAAAGTCTGAAGCTCCTTGCCCAAAAATATCTCCAATATTTGAAAAAGTATCTCCAGTTTTCCTTCTTCCTTGGGGTCGGCGGCTTGTCCATTGGGACCAATCAAAGTCCTGGGTGTTTGCTCCTGTTTGTCTAAATTTGTTCCAGCTACTTCCTAAATTATCGTATTTTTTTCGATTTTCGCTGTCCCCAAGCACTTCATAAGCTTCGTTAATTTCTTTAAATTTTTCTTCTGCAGCTTTGTTGTTTTGGTTTGTGTCAGGGTGAAATTTCAAAGCGAGCTGACGATAAGCCTTTTTTATTTCGTCAAGTGTGGCATTTTTGCTTACACCGAGTATTTTATAATAATCCTTATATTCCATATTTTCAAAGCGAAAAATTTTTTAAAATATTTATTTTTCTAATTCCATCAGTTTTATTTCTAAATTAAATAGAAAAGACGAATAAGAAACGATAGAATTATTTTTGCCTTTCGCAATTAGGCTTATTTTCCTACTTAATCGTCAAGCTCGCTCAAATTGTTAAGTCAATTATTCTGATTTAATTAGCACCGGAAAACTGCTAATTGAATTCCCATTCATTATTTTTACAAAGTATAATCCGTTTGGCAAATTTAATGCTTCCAAAGAAATTTTATAAGCAGTTTCTTTATTCACTTGTTTTTGAAAAACAGTTTTTCCTTGCAAGGAAATAAGCTCAATATTTTCAATTTCGTCTTTTTCACTGCTAATATTAATGACATTGCTTGCTGGATTTGGATAAACAGCGAATAAGCTATTGTCTGACTCTTTGTCCCCAACTGATAAATTTAAGCTATAAAAAGTAATTCTATTGTCGGGACTATAAGTTCCTTCCTGAAATAAATTTGCAACCCAGAACCCAGCGCCAGAGGGATCAACGTAAATACCTTCGGATTTGCCCTTTGTATCAATTGAATCTTCCAATATACCTCTACGATAAACGAACACTTTGCCGGAATAGCTGCTTATAAAAATTATCGGAGTCGATAGGTCGCTCAAAGTTGTTGGATCTTCTTTTCTTGCTTTTAAAGGAATTTCAAGCACTGCACCAACTTCTCTTGGACCGTCGAAATCAGATGTTGGAAGGTTTATAGTTTCTTTTATAGAAAAATCTTCGATAGAAATTACTTGAACCGTGTGCGAGCCGTTCATTGTAATGAAAATTTCGTCATTTTTATTGAAGAAAATATGATTACCTGTATCTCCCAGATCAATAATATTTTCTAAATCGAAAGAGTCATCGTTTATTTTAAAAACCTGCAATTTGGAATCGCCTGCTCCCATAAATCCCTCGTTAAGCACTAATAGATATTTTTCCTTGTTTGGATAATATCTTTGAACACAAAGGGTTTGCTGAACGTTAGCAATGGCTGGCAAGGTGTCAATCACGGTTTTGCTTGTCATGTCATAAACGATGACGTAATTAGTGTCTGCGACCCAGCCGCCCTCAGGTATATGGCGAACGCTTAAATACATTTTGTTTTCGAAAACGGAAACTGCATTGCAGGGGATTGGAACAATATCATCTTCAACAAGTTCAGCATTATCTAAGCGATAAGGCATAACTCCGTTATTTGTGTGAAAATAAATTACACCATTATTCAAGGCGGGACGCAAGGGATAGCCAATAGAAAAACCAAATGTGAAATCCCAATCAAATTCTTTTAGTAAAATTGCAGTATCGCTTTGCATATAAGGAATGAGCCACCAGCTTGATTTAGTTTCTCCAAGCTCTGGCTCGAATTCGCCATTGAAATTTGAATCGTATCTGTCGCAAAAAACGTGGATACCTGTTCCTTCATGGAAAATGACTTTTAAAGGTTGCTTGCCAACTTCAATATCTTTTTGGAAAGTGTAAATACTTGAAAACAAAGAAAATGGCATAATTGACCAGATGAATAAAATTAAAAAAAGTCTCATTTTAATCTCCATAAATTGAAAAAATTATTTTACTTTTAATTTTACTGTTAAACATATACGCAAACTTAAAGAATATTTTTTAAAATTCAATCAGGCAATAAAGGTGGTAAAGATATGCTTTACTCCTAATGGAATGGAATATATATATAAATTAAAAGATTAGTTTTAAAGGAATTTATAAATTTTCGTGAATAAATTCTAAAACTTTATTGCTAATGCCTGAGTTCAAAGTAATTTCTTGTATTTTACTATCGTTATTTATATTAAAGTGGATAAGGTTACCGTTATTCATTTTGTAAATATCGCTTAAAAGTCCTATAAGTTTTTCAAGATTTGTATTAAAAATACAAATTTTAGACAAACCGTTTGGAAAAGCTTTTTTAAATCTTAAATGCTTTTCTTTTGATTTTGAAAGATGCTTGCTTTGAGAGTAGTGTCTCAAATGGTCAATTTTGTATATAATGTGTGTAAATTTTTCAACAGTATCTTTTTCAGCTATTTCTGTAAAGTCTCCATCAGGGGAAAAGATTGATTTATAAATCAAGCGGATTTTGTATTTAATAGCAATGTCAATCATTTTTGGGAAGATAAGTTTAAAGCCATTGTCGGCGAGAAGCCTTGCATCTTTATATGAAATCGACTTTACAGGCTTTGTGTTATTAATTAGCTTTGGATCGCAGCTACGAAAGCCTTCAACGTCTGTCCAAAACGTGATTTCACTTGTATTACATATAGCTGCAAGTAGTGCTGCGCTAAGATTTGAGCTTTCTATTCCAAGGGTTGTTGTTTGCTCGCTGCTTTTACTTGTTCCTACAAATCCTTGAGTAATTACAATTTGAAAGCTCTCAAAAAGCGGGAAAAGATTGTCTTTGCACTTAGCTAAAGTATCTTCAAATAAAGGACTTGCGTAATTATAATTATTATTTGTAAGGATTAGTTTTTCCGCTTCAATAAACGCTATTGAGAAATTTTTTTCTTTTAAAAAGTGATATATAAGTTGGAGGGCAAGTTTTTCTCCATAACTCATTATCAAATCGAGAGTTCTGGCAGTTAATTCATTAGTAATATTTACTCCTTCAAGGATTTTTTGAATTTCGTTTTTGTAGTTCGTTAAAACAGCCCTTAGTTCTTGTAAAATATACTGATTAGAAATAATTTGATTAGCATAATTAATATGTTTATTGTAAATATTTTCAATAATCTGCTCGCCTTCTTTGATATTAAGGTTTTCAGCAAGCTGAGCTGCTTTTTTTAGCATTCTCGTTGTGTCTTCAAGGGCGGATACTATTATTAACTGCTTAGTGTTTTTGTGCTTATAAATAATATCTGCCATCGAAAAGAAGCTATTAGTAGATGAGAGCGCCCTCCCTCCGAACTTCATAACTTTTATTTCATTTTTTTTCATAAAATCAATTTTTTTTTGAGACAAAAATCGAATTAATGTGTTTTTC
>JAAYJM010000239.1 GCA_012522895.1 Ignavibacteria bacterium | reverse complement strand
CCTCCTGCTTGTAAGGCAGGCGCTCTATACCATCTGAGCTACTCGCCCTTTATAGAATAACAAAATTAAGTAATTTTACTTTAACAGGCAAGTAAAATTAATTTACTTCCATCACTCTTTTTACTTTTTTCAAAGAATGCTTAATATATCGCTCTATTCCAGCTTGCAAAGTCATTATTTTCAAAGGACAATTCTTACAATTCCCTAAAAATCTAATGTATGCAAAACCTATCTTCTCGTCATAACACACAAACTCAATATCGCCCCCGTCTTCTTGCAAGTGATGGCGTATTTTGTTTAAATACTCCTTGATTTCAGTTTCTATATTTCTTGTTTCTTGCTCCATCAGTGCGAATTTAAAAAAAAATACAGAAATCACCAAATAAATAATAGCTGAATAAGAATAAGCACTGGTAAAAGAACAATTAATGAGAATTTATACATATAAGCAAAGAAATTTGGCATTTCTATTTTATTGTTTTCTGCAATAGCTTTCACCATAAAATTGGGTCCATTTCCTATATAAGTCATAGCGCCAAAAAAGACTGAGCCAGTGCAGATAGCATACATAAACATTTCTGGAATTCCTGCAACGAAATTATGAAGTAAGTATTCTGGGTTAAGGTCAACCAAGCCTTTTGCTAAAGAATAAAAAGTAACAGCGGTAGGCGTGTTGTCCAAGAAACTACTTAAAAATCCAGAAACGTAGTAAAAGGCAATTGGCGAGCTAGCCCCAAGCTTTGACGCATTAGATTCCAGATATAGCATGCACGGGACCATTGTAATAAAAATTCCAAAAAACAATAAAGCAACTTCCTTAACGGGGTCCCATTTAAAATTATTTGCAACACGGATAAATCTTTTTGTATTTATCATCGATAGCACTGCCATAAGTATAATAACAATTTCTCTTGTAAAAGAGCTTATGTGAGCAGTTTGTATAAATGAAAAATTATTTGGATTTATAATCGCAACAGCAAAAACCACCCCAAAAAGCCAAGTAAAATTCCTTTTCCCAATGATATTCAAAGGCTTATGATGAGTTTTATCTATGGCGATATTTTCTGGTTTTTCTTTCTTCCAAAAATAATTATCAATAAAATAATAAATAGTAATCAGAACACCATTGCAGATTAGCCATTCTTTAAAAAATCCAAAAAACCAGTCAAAAGGCGTCCCTCTTAGATACATCATAAACAGTGGCGGATCGCCAAGCGGTGTTAAAAGACCACCACAATTAGCAACAACTGCAATAAAAAATAAGATAGTATGAGTTTTGAATTCGCGCTTGGCATTTGTTCTAATTAGCGGACGAATTAATAGCATAGCCGCGCCAGTAGTTCCCATAAAAGATGCAAGAATTGCACCAACGGATAAGAATCTTACGTTCATAGATGGCTTTGAGCCTAGATCACCTTCTAAATATATACCCCCGGTGATAATAAAAAGCGAGCCGATTAAAATGATGAAAGGTATGTAATCGAACGCTAATGTGTGAAAAAGATGGTCATAAAATCCAGCATAGATCAGCCATATTGCAGTTGGAACACCTAAAAGCATAGCAATTAAGAGTTTGTATCTATTCTTTTCCCAAAAATGAGATGCAATTAATGGTAAAAATGCAATGGCGCTAAGCATTAGAAAAAAAGGAAACAACGCATAAATTGGTATTTTGATGTCCATATTTTCTTATCGAAAAATATTTAACTTAACAAAAATGATTTTATAAACTCATCTAAATCGCCATCCATTACAGAGTTGATGTCAACTCGTTTAGTTTCAGTTCTATGGTCATTGACCAGGGTGTATGGCTGAAAAATATAAGAGCGGATTTGGCTCCCCCATTCAATTCTCATTTTCGAACCTTCAACTACTGCTCGTGCAAGTTCTTCTTCTTCCACTTTCTTTTGGTAAAGCCTTGATTTGAGCATCTTCATAGCTCTTTCTCTATTTTGAAACTGCGAACGCTCTTGTTGGCATGCAACAACAATGCCAGAAGGAATATGCCGCAAGCGAACTGCTGTTTCAACTTTATTAACGTTCTGTCCACCTTTTCCACCAGAGCGGAAAGTGTCCATTTCTATATCAGCTGGATTGATTTCAATTACAATATCATCATCAACAATGGGATAGACATAAACAGAGGCAAACGATGTGTGTCTGCGTGCATTAGCATCAAATGGAGAAATACGAACGAGTCGATGAACCCCACTTTCAGCCTTTAAAAAACCAAAAGCAAATTTTCCGCTTATTTCCAAAGTAGCCGATTTGATTCCAGCGCCATCTCCTTCAAGCTCATCGACCAAGGCAACCTTATATTTCTTTCTTTCAGCCCATCTGGAATACATTCGCAATAGCATTTGAGCCCAATCTTGAGCCTCAGTGCCGCCTGCTCCTGAGTGTATAGTTAGTAAAGCGTCTCGATGGTCGTCGGCGCCTGAAAGCATATTTTGAATTTCTAAGTCTTGCACTTTGCTCGTTGCTGCTTCTATTTCTTCTCTTAACTCAATTTCGGCAGTTTCGTCATTTTCTTCATCTAAAAGCAAAAGAAAAGCCTCAGCATCTTGGACAGCAAGGTCTGCCTTGGTCCAAATATCAACCCATTCTTTCAGATCTGCAATTTCTTGCATTATTTTTTGGGCTGCTATGTTATCATTCCAAAATTCTGGATTTTCGGTAGATTTTCTTAGTTTCTCAATTTTACTTTTTTTTTCATCAATTTCAAAGAAACCTCCGCAAATTCAAGCATCTTTGCTTCAAATCTTCT
>JAAYJM010000238.1 GCA_012522895.1 Ignavibacteria bacterium | reverse complement strand
GTCATTCTGAACGAAGTGAAGAATCCAGAAAATCCCCCCTACACCACTTTTGCAAAGGGGAGAAAGTCGAAAACTGCAACGATGAACGTCATTCTAAGCAATGCAACCCGTTCAGCCAACGCAGACCATTCAACCAAGGGGTTAACCCCTTAGTTAATTGTGTATTAATTCTTTTATTCATTTCAATTTCTTTTTCAAGTTTGCAGGCTGCAAGAATAAAAGATATTGCAACGATTGAAGGCACAAGCGGTATTCAAGCTATTGGCTATGGGTTGGTTAGTGGCTTGGGACAGGCTGGAGATAGCCCGCAATCCTCGATCACAATGCAATCTGTTGTCAATATGCTTAAACGTTTTGGACTTACCGTTCCGACAAGCAACCCAAAAATCCGCAATGTTGCTGCGGTTATGGTTACTGCTACAATTCCTACTTTTTCCAAAAGGGGTTCGAAAGTAGATGTGCAAGTGTCCTCAATTGGTGATGCAAAAACTTTGCAAGGAGGCCTTTTGCTTATGACTCCTCTTTCCACTGCACAAGGAGAAATACTTGGTATGGCGCAAGGTGCAGTATCCGTTGGTGGTTATGATTACGAATCGCTTGGCTCTCGCACCACAAGAAATTTTGTAACGACTGGTAGAGTTCCAAATGGCTTAATCCTCGAAGCTGAAGTGGAGGGCGAGCTTTTAAACAATCAAATGCTTAGCATTCTTATTCGCGAGCCTGATTACACAACTGCTTCGAGAATCGCTGCTGCTATAAACAGTTTAGCTGGCTTGCAAAACTCGGCAAGTGCTGTTGACGCTGCAAGCGTGCAGGTTCAAATCCCAGCAAATATTACGCAGGAACGACTTGTAGAAACAATTTCTCAGATTGAGCTGCTTAATGTTACTGCTGACCCTGTGGCAAGAGTGGTTATAAACGAAAGAACTGGCACCATTGTAGTTGGTGCTAATGTAGAGTTGCTTCCTTCTGTTGTAGCTCATAGCGGTTTGGAGATTTCCATTCAACGCAATGTGATAGTCCCTCAGCCGGCGCCCTTTACAATTAGACCCCCATATCCTGCTGAAGTTGCTGAAATTACAACGCAGGAGCAGCTTAACCCTGCGAATGCTCTTGTCGTTTCAGGCGCAACGGTAAGCGATATGGCAAACGCTTTGAATCAATTAAAAGTAAGCTCAAGAGATTTAATCTCAATTTTTCAAGCACTTAAAGAAGCAGGCGCACTGCAAGGGGAATTAGTTATTCAATAGAAAAATGGACGAAACAATAAACATACAAAAACTGATTTCAAGCGGAGCATCGCTTCAAGACAGAATGAACAACTTGCAAGGTTTAGTTGGCGATAGTTCTTCAAGCAGCGCCCTGACCAAGCAACAAAAAAAGGACATAGAAAAAGCCTCCCGCGGCTTTGAGTCCATTTTTATAAGCATGATGCTAAAAGAAATGAAATCCGCAATGCTTGGTGAATTTAAAGAAAAGTCTGATGGATTTGGTGCGGATACTTTGGAAAGCTATGTTGATTTGCTTTACGCTGACCATATTTCTAAAATTGGAACCGGACTCGGAATTGCCGAAATGGTTTACTCGCAATTAACCGGCGGGGACAAGCTAAAAGCAATAACTAATGAAGAGCAAAAGATGGAAAGCGTAAGTAAGGGAGTCGAGCATAAAAATATTTTTATTAGAAACGAAAAAACTAATCCAAAGGGAAATTTTTTAGAGCGAGTGCAAGACAGAATAAGCAGTTACGATGGAATAATTAAATCTGCCTCCGAAAAATACAATGTTTCCAAAGAGTTGATTAAAGCTGTTATTACCACGGAGTCCGCTGGACGGAACAACGCTGTTTCTTCTGCTGGAGCAAAGGGATTGATGCAATTAATGGATGGAACTGCAAGGGACTTGGGAGTATCGAATTCATTTGACCCTGTTCAAAATATTATGGCTGGCACAAAATATTTAAGTCAAATGTTAAGTAGATACAATGGAAATATCAGTTTAGCTTTAGCAAGCTATAACGCTGGGCCTGGGAATGTCGATAAATATGGTGGCATTCCTCCATTCAAAGAAACGCAAAATTACGTTAAAAAAGTAGAGCAATACTATAACTTATATAAAAATGAAAAAACGACTTAAAACGGAGCTGCTATGCTTTCAAATTTATTTGCATATTTAAAACACGAACAGATCTTGTTAGAAGAAATGGTGGAACTTGCCCAGCGCTTGCAAAAAGCACTTGTCAAGTTCGACACAGTAAATCTCGAGGATATAACAACTTATCAAGCGGCTTTAGCTAAGGGACTGCGAGAAGCTGAAGAACAGCGTATCAACTTATTAATGGCTTGGCTAAATATTTCTAAAGCAGAAGCAGCAAGTTTGAGACTTAGCTCAATTGAGAGCCATTTGAATCAGGACGAAATACACAGAGTCCGATTAGTGAGAAAAAATTTGCGTGAGCTTGTAAATCAGCTCCAACAAACAAACACCACTAACAGATTGCTTGCAAATCGGGGCAGGGCAAGCGTTAGGGAAATCCTGTCCATTTTTACAAATGGAAATAATGTAGTATGTAATGTAAAAGTATAATATTTAATATAAAAATATAAGCTAATGAGGTTTTTATGAAGGATTCAAATTATAATAGCAGAAAAATTAAGGAAAAAACCCAAGAATTAGTATCTTCCTTAAATTCAATAAGCGATAGAATTCCCAATGGGCAAATTTATCAAATAGGTGAAAAACTTAGAAAAAGTGCTAACAGCGTTCCTAAATATATTGAATTAGGGTTTAACGAAAATACAAGAAAATTTGACAAAATTCGCTTTCTAATTATGGCAAACAGTGTTTTAGAAGATTGCAGGACTTATCTCTCGCTTGCTGAAACACTTAAATATGCTTACACACAAGATTTAATTGAGCAAATTAATTCAGTAAACGATTTAATTGCTTTAGATTGCCCAACAATTAATTATCTTGGTAAAAAAAGTCAAATGGCTTCTTAGTTTTGCGGGAAATCCCCCCGTCCCCCTTTTGCAAAGGGGGGAAAAGTGCGGCAAGTCATTCTGAACGAAGTGAAGAATCCAGAAAAGTCAGTCTCAGAGCGGGAAATCCCCCCTACCCCCCTTTT
>JAAYJM010000237.1 GCA_012522895.1 Ignavibacteria bacterium | reverse complement strand
GAGGTTGTTTATAGAAAGGGGGAAATTCCCAAGACGGAAACTTATAATGTTAGGTACTTTTGGCATGATAATGTTCGCTATACAAAAGTGACTTCCATTCCAGATCTGAGTGAGTTAATTGAATATATTTATAATTTGTCCCTTGAATGGGGTGGAGATGCTTTCACCCACTTTAAAGCCAGTATTGAAATAGGGGAGACAGATAATAACCCGAATGCACTTTATTCATATTATTCAATTTCAGGAATCGTTATCAAACGAAAACAATAAGGATATTCTACCCATTGTTTTGTTTTTTGTATCTTATTTGTATCCCAAAAACATAAAACCCCCGTCAATCATTACAATGACGGGGGTTTGTTGTACCCGGAGCCGGGATACAGGCGCCTGGAGGGCAGGGATGAGCTTGATATGGCAGCGGAAGAGAATTAACATAATTTTTGACTATTTGCAGTCAATGCAAATAATGCAACCCAATTTTTCACTTCCAGATAAACTTAACCGAGCGTCAAAATTTATTTAGATCAAAGTAGATTTACTTTTTGAATCATCTTTGCTGTCCACTCATCTTCCTCAGAAAGAAAACTTCTAATGGCGGTATTTAAGTCAGGATCTAATATATTTTCGAACTCAATCCATTCCTTTTTTAGAGCTTCCCTGTATTCCTCCAAGCTCTTTTTAGCTTCAGCCAGTCTTCCCAACCTAATAAAGGCCATAGCTTCCTGCTTTGGTAAATTAACGGTTGGGTAAACATTCAAAGTTCTTGCCTTTTGAAGCAACTCCAAAGCCTCTTGGTTTTTTTGCTCCGAGTCATACATATTCATAATTGAAGCAGCAAGCAATACATAATCTTCCTCAGTAGCAACATTTGCCCGAATATTTCTTCTAACTAAATTCTCAGCTGTTTCAAAATGCTTATCATTAAAGTTAAGAATTGCATTATATGAATTAAATAGCGATATCTTCGTGTCAAAGGCAGCATCATTAAAACTTTTTGAGGGTACCCCAATTTCCGTTATCCTATCTTCAATATTAGGATGAGTACCAATCTCTGAAAAAATTTGGTATTTCCCTTTCAAAACAAAGTGTGCCTTAATTTTTTCTAGGGCTGATGAAAGTGCAGTTGGTTCAATGCCAATAAATTCCATTAATTCTGTTGCACATAAATCAGCAGCAAGCTCTTGTTGTCTTGAATATCTTAACCCTAATCTTTCAGTAGCTGATTCAGCAATACTATAAGCTAGCATGGCAGTTCCAAGAGTTAGATTACCAGGCAAATAATATTCATTCTGACTAACCACATAGGCTTCTGTTGCAGCAGCAAGGGTTGTTGCCAGCCCAGCCCAAAACTCTGCTCTCCTTTTTCTTTGAGCCTCAAGGTTTATATTAATAACGGAATGATCTAAAACGAAATGGGATATTTCATGAGCCAAAACCCCAATTAATTCATCTTCGGAATTAAATGTCGAAAGAAGCCCTGTTGTAAGAATTATCGTTCCATTAGGAAAAGCAAAAGCATTAGGGGTGTTGTCTTTAACAATTTTAAAATTCAAATTTCCAGGCCGGTCATCTTCAATTCGACCTGGATAAATTTTAAATGCCAGGGTTTGCAGATAACTTTCAAAATAATCATCGTTGAAAATTAAATCATTTCTTTCCAAATAGTTTAAGTAATCAAGTGCATCTCTTTCAAGATCTAGCCTTAAATCATATTGCACTCCTTTTTGGACTAGATTATCATATACCCCATTTTCAATTGCTTTGACTTGCCAAAATTCTTGGCTGTTTTTGGGGAAAAATGAAATTCTTTTCAATTCATTTAATGGAATGAGTACCGTGTTCCCGTCTTCCTTAGATATTGTGGCTACTGTTGGTGTCCCAGAAAAACCTAATGAAATATAAATTAATCCAACCTTGGCGCCTTGGGGCAATTCATTTGAAATCATCCTAGAAACTTCCCCTTGAAGTTGGAAAGATAATTGAGAAAAAGCGACTAAAGGCAATAATAGTAAGAAGGTTAAAAAGGTCTTTTTCATAGCTTTTTAATTTAATTAAAATTGGGTTTAAAAAATTGGAATTAAGATATCATTGATTAAAAGCCTTGTCAATTCTTTGAATCATATATTTGCTAGTTATTGGACTTTCAGGTTCGGCTAATTTATCAAAATTTTTCTTTGAAAATAAAATAATATGCAACATACGTTAATGCTGAATTTTGACTTTTTCCTGATTAGTTTTATTTGGGGAATAATACAAGAGTTTAGGCCTGAAAACCCTTTAAAATAATAAATATTTATTAACTTTGTATAGGCCATTCATCTAAATTAGAAGGTTTTAGAATCCACAAAAAAGATTATTCAAAAATTAAAAATGGCAAAGGGCTATAAAACAGGCGGACGCCAGAAAGGCACCAGCAATAAGGTGACCCAGGATGTTCGTGCCTTGTTAAAAGAACTTGTCAGCAAGGAGATATCCAATATTGATAATCTATTAAAGGATGCTGAACCAAAGGACAGGCTAGAGTTTATTG